>JACRHA010000005.1 GCA_016234185.1 Nitrospirota bacterium | reverse complement strand
CTCATGGGAGACTCGATTGATAATATCCCCGGCGTTCCCGGTGTCGGGGAGAAAACCGCTATAAGCCTTATATCAGAATTCGGTACAATTGAGTATATCCTTTCCAATATTGATCGTATTAACAAACCAAAACTACAGGAGACATTGAAGGAGAACTCGGAGCTTGCGCGGCTCTCAAGGCAACTGGCTACAATCCGGACAGACCTGCCGATGGAATTTAAGCCTGACGATTTCAGGTTAAAAGAACCGGACAGGACGCTCCTCCTCTCCCTATACAGTGAGCTTGAGTTTAACACCCTGACCCAGTCCCTGTTAGAGCGGGGTGATACGAGCAGCAGAAGATATAGCATAATTACCGGAGAAGGTTTTGATGAATTAATAAAGAGGATAGCCAGGGCAGAGAGGATCGGGATATATCCCCTGGTTGGATCAAGGGATAAGACCGGAGAAGATCTTCTCGGAATTGGTATTTCCCCGGATAAGGATGAGGCATACCATGTCCCCGTTGATGATAGGATGGCTGTCGGACTGATCCGGGATATCCTTGAGGATGACAGAAAAGAGAAGTTTTTCCACGATATAAAAAGTTCTATATTGGCCCTGAAAAGATCGGATCTCGCACCTAAAGGGAGAATATTTGATATCATGATCGCCTCGTATCTCCTAAACCCGAATAAGAAGGGGCATGGCCTTGATGAGATTGTTCTTGAGCGGCTCAACAGTAAACTTACAACATACAAAGACCTGTCGATTTCGGGGCATGAACAGATGAAAGATCTTCCGGCCGAGAAGGTCACCACCTTCACATGTGAGATGGCTGATATGATATATCAGGCCGGAATGGCTCTTGGGCCGCAACTCAAAGAATCTTCCCTTGAGCAGCTCTTCCGGGATCTGGAGATGCCCCTTCTCTTTGTGCTGGCCGGGATAGAGGCGACAGGCTTTAAGGTAGACAAGGTCTGTCTTGAGGGCCTTTCAGCGGAACTTGAAGGGATGATCTCAGGTTCTGTAGACAAGGTATATAAACTTGCCGGCGCACCCTTTAATATCAATTCGCCTAAGCAGCTTGCAGAGATACTCTTTGAGCGCCTTGGGCTCAAACCTGTAAAAAAGACAAAGACAGGCTATTCAACCGATGAAGGCGTATTGACACAGCTTGCGCTTATCCATGAACTCCCGGGTCAGATCCTTAATTACCGCCAGTATACAAAGTTAAAATCCACATTTGTAGACCCGCTTATCAGGATGATACGCCCCGGTACAGGAAGGATCCACACATCCCTAAACCAGACCGCCACGGCTACAGGCAGGCTTTCATCCAGTGAACCTAATCTCCAGAATATCCCGGCAAGGGGAGAGATGGCCAAGAGGATCAGGAGGGCCTTTGTTGCAGATGAGGGATATTCCCTCCTTGGCGCCGATTATTCCCAGATAGAGCTCAGGGTTCTTGCACACCTATCAGGCGATGAGAGGCTTACAGATGCCTTCATGAATGATATGGATATACACCTCCTGACGGCAGTTGAGATCTTTGGCCTCCCTTCGGAATTAATAACCCCTGAGATGAGGAGGAGGGCCAAGACCGTGAATTTTGGTATTATCTACGGTATGAGCCCGTACGGTCTCTCTGCTGATCTCGGGATCTCACAGAAAGATGCAAAGATCTATATAGAGAGCTATTTTTCACACTATCCCGGGGTAAAGGTCTTTATCGACGGGATTATAAAAAAGACAAGGGAAATCGGGTATGTAACCACCATACTTAACAGGAGGAGATATATACCGGAGATTAATGCCGGAGACATAGTCACAAGGGAGTTGGGTGAGAGGTTTGCAGTAAATACGCCGATTCAGGGTTCTGCCTCGGACATAATTAAGCTGGCTATGTTAAATATACACAGGAAGTTCATGGATGAAAAACTCGTATCCAGGATGCTTCTCCAGATCCATGATGAGCTTATATTTGAGATCGACAATAAGGAGATGGATCTCGTTAAGGATATTGTCAAGGAGGGGATGGAGTCTGTTGTAAGACTAAATGTACCGCTTAAGGTGGATCTCAGGACAGGCAGGAACTGGGAAGAGGTTGGCTAACAATTATGGGCTAGTCTTGGCCCTTTTTTCTACGTATCTTTTAAGGAGGCCGTCCACATCCCTGTCTATCTCCCCCTTAATCTGTCCGACATCCATCTTTGCGTTGATCCGCCTTAAGTTTGGGAGATTAAGACTGTTAAAGATGCCCCTGACCTTCCTTAGATAGTCCTCCTGTTCAAATCCCGGACTTATCCCCCCTCTCCCCTTGATAATCCTCGATAGGGCTATGTCCGGTTCTATATCGAGGAGAAAGACGGCATCAGGCAGCGGGGCAAACCTCTCATTTAACTGCCTTATCTCCTCAGGGTTACCCAAAATAGCCCCCTGGTAGGCCATTGTAGATATATAATAACGATCCATTATAACAATCTTTTTTGCCCTTAAGCTTGGCCCTATGTTGTTTTGAACATCCTCTATCCTATCATTAATAAAGTAGTCGAGCTCTTCTTGCGGCGATATTCCTGCCCTCCCAAACTTAGCTATCTCACGAATCTTATCCCCCCACATGCCGCTTGTTGGCTCTTTTAAAAGTATTGCATCGAATCCGCCTGCTATAAGATCGTCACACAGGATTTTTGCATGTGTGGATTTTCCTGAACCGTCTATGCCTTCAAAGGCAATCAGTATGCCCTTCGACAACCTCTTTTTTGTCATATCCAAATTAGTTTAATACCAAAATCCAAATATTTGAGCAAGGCAAATCCAAATGTCAAAATCCAAATGACAAAGTTTCAAGATTTGAACTTTGACATTGTCTTTTCCCTAATTTGAACTTTGAGCTTTGTCATTTGAAAGGGTTTTCCAGGGTTATTGTCGCAGCCCTGTTTGAACCGGTTGAGATGATTGACACCCTGCACGAGAGGATATCCTCCAGCCGTCTGATATAAGACCTTGCGTTCCTTGGGAGTCTGTTAATATCTGTAATGCCTGCTGACGGCTCATCCCAACCTTCCAGTTCCTCATAGACAGGTTCCGCCTCTTCGAGCGCCCGTAACTCCGACGGCATATCTTTATATACCTTGTTCCCATGTTTGTAGCCTATACATATCTTTATCGGGTTAATCCTATCAAGTATATCTAATTTTGTAATGGCTATAGAGGAAATTGAATTGACCATAACTGAATACCTCACCATAACTGCATCAAACCAACCGCACCTCCTCGGCCTTCCGGTTGTGGCGCCGAATTCAGCGCCTGTCTCCTGAAGTCTTGCCCCCAGTTCATCCTTTAATTCTGACGGGAAGGGACCGCTCCCTACCCTGGTCGTATAGGCCTTTGCGATCCCGAAGACCTTATCTATCCTGGTAGGGCCGACCCCTGTCCCGGTACAGGCCCCGCCTGCTGTCGCGCTGGAAGAGGTCACATACGGATATGTGCCATGATCAATATCCAGATGCGTCCCCTGCGCCCCCTCAAAGAGGACCCTCTTTCCATCATCAATCGCCCTGTTTAAAAGACAGGAGGTATCCGCGATATAACCCTTTATGATGGCCCCATATTCAAGATACTCCTTATATACCGGCTCAAGCTCAAATCCCTTACCCTTGCAGAGGCTTTCCAGGAAATAGTTGATCTCATTCAGATTAATAGAAAGCTTATCCCTGAAGATATCAGGCTCCAGGAGATCTGCCACCCTTATCCCTATCCTGGCTATCTTATCCACATATGCAGGGCCGATCCCCTTTCCTGTTGTCCCTATCCTTCTTGCCCCCTTTTGTCTCTCTGTCTCCCTCTCTATTGCCCTATGGTATGGCATAATGAGATGGGCGTTCTTGCTTATAAATAGCCTCTTTTCAACCATAACACCCTTTTTTGCAAGGTCAGATATCTCATTTATAAGGGCCGCCGGGTCAACCACAACCCCGTTTCCTATGACACAGACCTTTTCAGTACGTAGTATTCCTGATGGTATCAGGTGCAGGATATACTGCTGATCGTCTATTACAACAGTATGCCCGGCATTGTGGCCGCCCTGATACCTGACAATAATATCTGCATCCCCTGAGAGCATATCAACGATCTTACCCTTTCCTTCATCGCCCCACTGCGCGCCGACAACTACAATAGTTTTCATAAATAAAATTCTCCGGACATTAAGGTCTGATCCTATAATTAACAGCAAAATACTATTACTTAATCCTGCTGCTTTGTCAAGGCGAAAGCTCCTCACACCTTAATTGACTTTCTTACTAAAAACTGATAGGTTGAGCACGTTTATAACCTGAGCAGGCGGATATGATTATAGGCATCCCCAAAGAGATAAAGGATCACGAATATAGGGTGAGTTTAACCCCTGACGGAGTAAGGACTCTTGTTGAAGCAGGCCACAGGGTGCTGCTTGAGTCAACAGCCGGGGAAGGGAGCGGGCTATCCGACATAGAATATATCAGGGCCGGGGCCGAGATACTAACATCTAGGGATGGGCTGTTCTCCTCGTCTGAGATGATAGTAAAAGTGAAGGAGCCTCTGAAGGAGGAGTGGGGCCTTCTGCAAAAAGGGCAGATCCTTATTACCTTCCTGCATCTTGCGGCAAATAGAGAGCTGACAGAGAGGCTTATTGAAACCCAGGTGATAGCTGTTGGATATGAAACCATTGAATCGCAGGACGGGTCATTGCCGGTCTTAAAACCCATGAGCGAGATAGCCGGAAGGATGGCCGTGCAGGTCGGGGCATTCTACCTTCAAAAAACGTTTGGAGGGAGCGGGATACTCCTGCCTGGACTCCCCGGGGTAGAGCCCGGAAATGTCCTCATACTCGGCGCAGGGATTGCCGGGATGAATGCGGCAAGGGTAGCAGTCGGTTTAGGTGCAAGGGTAACCATAGTGAACAGGGATCTGAACAGGATGAGGTATATTGATGACCTGTTCCAGGGTAGGGTAAATACGGTAATATCAAGCTTGGAGAATATTGAAAGATTCCTGCTTGAGTCAGATCTTATTATTGGCGCCGTACTGGTTCACGGGGCAAAGGCGCCGCGTCTTGTAAAAAGATCCGCAATCTCCAAGATGAAAAAGGGTTCAGTAATTGTGGATGTCTCGGTTGACCAGGGTGGCTGTTTTGAGACAACAAGACCTACCACACATTCTGATCCTATATATATAGTTGATGGGGTAATCCATTACTGCGTAACAAATATCCCTGGTGTGGTTCCAAGGACCTCAACATTTGCCTTGACCAATACTACCCTTCCCTATATATTTAGGATCGCAGAGAATGGCATAGATAGGGCAGCCGCTTTGGAACCAGGTCTTTGTAAGGGGATTAACCTTCACAAGGGAAGGGTAGTACATAGGTCTGTT
>JACRHA010000026.1 GCA_016234185.1 Nitrospirota bacterium | reverse complement strand
GTAATCTTCCCGGAGCTCCGGGTCTCATTATGCGGGCCGTGAAATATGAGCAGGCAGCGGAGTTTAGTAAGCAGCTCTCAAAGGACGTGATCCGCGGTCACTCAACGGCAGCCAGCAAAGGATATTCGACAGGAGGCTTTCCGCCTTTAGGGTATTCCCGAATGGTCTGTGACGAGGATGGTAAGGAGCTTTACCGGCTTAAGCCAGGACAAAGGAAGGGAATCAAGAATCACTGGGTCAAGTGGGTCCCGGGTGATCCGCATGACGTTGCCCTTGTGAACCGTATCTTTTCCATGTATGCCGATGGGAGCAAGGGTATTAAAGCGATCTGTAGAACCCTTAACGCTGAAAAGATTCCTTCTCCCAAAGGCGGGCTGTGGGGATCTGATACCGTCCACGCGATCCTTGTGAATCGGACATACATCGGGGAGCGCATTTACGGCGGGAAATGGGCAAAGGAAGGAACACCGCGTACCATCTGCCAGGGCGCTCATGACCCGATCATCTCGAAAGACCTCTTTGACCGTGTCCATACTCAAATGGAGTCCCGCAAGTTCGGGGGCTGTAACGGCATGCGGACCGATTACCTTCTATCCGGGAAGATCGTCTGTACCCGCTGCGGCTTTAAGTTCCAGGGCAGGAAAACCAAGAATAAGGAAGGCCGCATTTATCAGTACTATATAGACGCCGGTTTTCAAAATTACAAGGTCTGTCCATCATTAAGTATCCCCGTTCATTCAACTGAGGGCGTCACAGGCATCGAGGACTTTGTGATCTCAGAGATACAGAGAATGCTCGATACTGACCGGTACGTCGAGAGGTTCAAGGAGTATCTCAAGGAGGCTTTGATAGGCCTTGAACGGGAGTCCGAGAGGGCATATCCTGCCCTGAAAAAGAGAGAGGCCGCTCTCAGGAAAGAGATCGAGAGTATTGTTGACGAGCTCCTGCAGGTGAAATCAGAGGCTCTCAGGGAACGACTGATAAAACGGGAAGCTGAACTTGAGCGGCTGAAAAAGGAGATCAATAAATATGAGAGCATCAACAGCCAGCCGAGCAATGTCCTTCTTTTAGTCAACGAGTATGCCAGGGTACTGAAGAACGTCGGCGAAGTCCTAAAAAGGCGGTCACCCGGCGAACAGAAAACCGCTATCGGTTACTTCCTGGACAGGATCGAGGTTATGAGAGACGAAGGGGTTGCACGCTGCTATTTCTATGACACGCCGAGGCCGAGGGAAGTTGACTATCTCCTTCCGGAGGATACTGGAAATCGTGTATGTCAAGATGGTGCCGAAGGCGGGACTTGAACCCGCATGGGTTGCCCCACACGCCCCTCAAACGTGCGTGTCTGCCAATTCCACCACTTCGGCACGAGCTTGATATTATATTTTCCAGATCTATTTGTCAAACCGAAACTATCTCTATCTAGCGCCTATGTAACCGTTCAATTACAGAGTGTTCTATATTCTCATCGACGTAAATCTTCATATATTCCGTTTCTTGACAAAAAAGATGGGAGTGATATTATTCACAGGTAATTGCCGTATTTGTCAGATTATCCAGGCGCCGGTTTACTTGTTAGTAACTTAGATGAATAAAAGGAATGGGAAAGACGATGAAGTATTTTCTGCGTGTTGCTATTCTTCTAATCCTGGCCATTGTTTTTGAGTATAAAGCCTCTGCCCAGCCAGGTCCCTCCAAGTCCCCGGTTCTGGTCTCCCCGGTTCTGGAACAGGAGATCAACCAGTCAGTCTCCTTTATCGGGAGCGTAGAACCCCGGATGAAGAGCCTGGTGGCCGGTGAGGTCAGAGGTCTGGTGGAGCATTTCTCTGTCAGGGAGGGCGATGCTGTCAAGAAGGGGCAGATCCTTGTCCAGATCCGCGTAACATCTCTTAAGATTCAACTCAAGGCTGCCCGGGCCGCCTTTATGGAAGCGCAGGCCAATCAAGAACAGGTCAGGAGGGACCTGACCCGATCAGAGAATCTCTTTTCAGAGAAACTTATTCCCATGAAACAGCTTGAAGAGGAGAGGTCCCGCGATAAGGCCCTCTCTGAACGGGTCCTGCAACTAACAGCTGAGATCGAACGGTTAGAGGATCTGATCTCCAAGTCGAGGATCCTGGCCCCTTTTGACGGGGTGATCACTAAAGAACATACAGAGGTTGGCCAATGGCTTCAAGAGGGAAGCCCGGTGGTGGAGATGATTGACCTAAAGCATCTCCGTATCCGGGTTGATGTACCGGAACGGTACATCGGGAAGCTGAAGATAGGGGGAACAGTCCCTATCCGTTTTGATGCCCTTCCCGCTTATCAGGCCAGCGGGAAAATCTCCGCAATCATCCCGGAGGCCGACAATGCTGCCAGGACATTTCCTGTGGATGTCGAGGTTGAAAACCGTGATCTGACCATCAAAAGCGGGATGACTGCACAGGTCTCTTTTTCTGTAGGTGATCCTTACACCGCACGGCTAATCCCGAAGGACGCACTGGTGATACGGGGGGAACGAAACTTTGTGTATATCGTTAATGGAGATACTGTCCGGGAGGAGGAGGTCACATTAGGTAATTCTGTAAAGGGCATGGTAGAGATCAAAGGAAATATCAAAACAGGGGAGAGGGTAGTGATCAGGGGGAACGAACGTCTCCGGCCAGGTCAACAGGTGCAGGTTATTGAGGGGAAAAAGGAACAAAGATAGATGAAGCTCATTGATCGGTCTATTAAATATCCTGTGACTGTTACCGTGGGGGTTCTCCTGGTCATCCTTTTCGGCATAGTAGGGCTGTTACAGATACCAATTCAGCTTACACCTACTGTAGATAGACCTAAGATTACCGTTGATACCAGATGGTTTGGGGCTAGCCCCAAAGAGGTGGAGCGGGAGATAGTAGAGGAACAGGAAGAGCAGCTTAAAAGCGTGGAGGGGCTCAAGAAGCTGACCAGCGAAAGCCTTGAAGGACAAGGGAGGGTTATCCTGGAGTTCCCTGTGGGAACCGATATTGACGCTGCCCTGCTCAAGGTCTCCAATAAGCTCGAACAGGTGCGTGAATACCCAAGAGACGTTGAAAAACCGGTTATCAGCAACGTGGATCCCCGCCAGGGCGCCATCGGGTGGTTCATCCTCAAACCGCTCAAAGGGAATGAGATTGATCCCACAACCCTGTATGATTTTGCCGATGATTATATAAAGCCCCGCCTGGAACGGGTCCCGGGCGTTGCATCATCCAATATCTTCGGTGGGAGAAAAAGACAGATGGAGGTCATCGTTGACCCCCATAAGCTGGCCCAGCGGGGGATAACGATGCAGCAGATGTTATTCGCCCTGGATCGAGAGAATAAGAATGTCAGCGGGGGGGACTTTGATGAAGGAAAGAGACGACTCCTTGTCCGGACTCTGGGGGAATATCGGACCACCCAGGATGTAGAAAATGTGATCATCACAAGCAGGAATGGGGTGCCGGTTTATGTCCGTGATGTAGCAGCCGTGCGTATGGGATACAGAGATGCTGAAAACGTAGTCCGGCAGCAGGGGGAGCCTGCCATTGCCATCAATGCCCAGCGGGCAACAGGCGCCAATGTCCTAAAGACCATGACCGGCCTGAAAGGGGCTGTTGCCGAACTCAATGAGGGGCTGCTTCGAGAGCGGAGGTTCCAGCTTTATCAGGTATATGATGAAACAGAATATATTACAAGCGCCATCTCCCTGGTCAAGAATAACCTGTGGGTTGGAGGCTTGCTGGTTATTGCTATCCTTCTACTTTTCTTGAGGAGCATAAGCAGCACATTCGTTATTGCCGCCTCGATCCCGATCTGCGCCATCGGGACATTCCTGATAATGTTTCTTTTGGGAAGGACCTTAAATGTCATTAGCCTGGCAGGGATGAGTTTCGCTGTGGGAATGGTGGTGGATAACTGCATCGTTGCCCTGGAGAATATCTATCGCCATCAGGAAAAGGGAAAACCCAGGATGCAGGCAGCCGCCGATGGGGTTTTAGAGGTGTGGGGGGCCATGCTGGGCGGCACCCTCACCACTTTGGCCGTCTTCATCCCGATCTTCTTTATAAAGGAGGAGGCAGGCCAACTCTTCCGGGATATCGCCGTGGCAATCAGCAGCGGGGTAGGTTTAAGTCTCCTTGTTGCCCTGACCGTCATTCCAAGCCTTGCCGCGCGGATACTTGCCATGAACAGATCGGTCCAGTCCGGCAATCCCTCAGATTCCTTCTTCTGGAAGTTAAGAGAAGGTGTAGTCGATTTTGTCTACTGGATCTCCGGGAGCCTTATCCGGAGGGCGGCTATCGTTGTTCTCCTGACAGGACTCTCTATTTTCGGAAGCTGGATCCTTCTTCCAAAGGCCGAATATCTCCCTGAGGGGAACCGGAACCTTATCCTCGGCATCATCCTTCCACCGCCAGGGTATAACCTTGAGGAATTGACAGCCATGGGGATGCAGGTCGAGGAGAAGCTCCGCCCTTACTGGGAGGCAAAATCTGGCTCCCCTGAGACTCCCAGGCCGGGAGGTCCGCTCATAAAGAATTTTTTCTATGTGGCCCGGGGGAGACAAGTCTTTATGGGGGCGATCTCAGCAGACCCTGAAAGGGCCAGGGATCTGATTCCGGTGATGCGGACGGCCATGGCAGATCTGCCGGGGGTCATTGGAATTGTGACCCAGACAAGCCTGTTTCAGAGGGATATTGGAGAGGGGAGATCGATTGATATAGAGATCCACGGCCCTGAGTTGGAGAGGCTTGTGGCATTAGGAGGACAGATCTTTGGTCAGATCAGACAGCTCTTTCCCACCAGTCAGGCAAGACCTATACCGGGCCTCGATCTCGGCAACCCGGAGGTTCAGATTATTCCTAAAAGGGATCTTGCTGCCGATTTGAATCTGACCAGCACGGAACTCGGGCTCACTGTTGATGCGCTCGTGGATGGGGTAAAGGCGAGTGAGGTTCAGTTTGAGGGGAGAAAGATCGACCTCATCCTTCGCGGAGAAGACCAATATGCCGGCAGGACTCAAGATCTGGCAGAGATCCCTATTCAGACACCGGCAGGCCGGATAACTACCCTCGGTTCTGTTGCCGATATTCGTATTGCTACCGGCCCGGAGCAGATCAATCACTCTGAACGGCAGCGCTCCATTGCGATTCAGGTAATCCCTCCTTCGGATATTCCCCTTGAGGAGGCCATCTCTTCTATTAAAGAGAAGATCCTGGCGCCCATCTCCAAGAGCGGACAGCTTGGAGATCTATACCGGATCACCCTTTCCGGCACAGCCGATGACCTGTCCCGTACCTTCGACGCACTGAAGTGGAACCTTCTCCTGACACTTCTAATCACCTACCTGCTTATGGCCTCCCTCTATGAGAGCTTCCTCTATCCCCTGGTCATTATGTTCAGCGTCCCTCCTGCTGCTGTCGGCGGCTTCCTGGGCCTTTTTCTGGTCAACCGGTTCCTCTCCTTCCAGCCGCTGAATGTCCTGACCATGCTTGGGTTTGTGATACTTATCGGGATAGTTGTCAATAATGGTATATACATTGTTGATCAGTCCTTAAACCATATAAGAAACGAGCAGATGCCGCCCAGAGAGGCCATCCGGGAATCGGTAAGAAACCGGATCCGTCCAATCTTCATGACCGTCGGTACCACCGTATTCGGGATGCTCCCCCTGGTCCTTTTCCCGGGCGCAGGCTCTGAGCTCTACAGGGGATTAGGGAGTGTTATCGTTGGTGGACTGAGTCTCTCCACCCTTTTCACCATTTTAGTTATTCCCTCCCTCCTCAGCCTGGTAATAGATGCCCGTGAATACATCTCTCAGAATATGACCAGGACAAGGGAGATCGTTTCCTACCTGCCGAACAAACTCAACGGCCTGGTAGGGAAGATCAACAAACCAAAATAAGGGCCATCTGCAAGATAGACGTAAGATTCAGTTGCTTTGCTGCGCTTGCGATGACATGCAAATAGCCTTGTGAAGATTATGTCTGATCATGTAAAATAGAACATTAGCGATTATAAGTTTTAGAAGGGTAAGGTCAATGAAGGTGAATGAGAACCGGGCGATAATCTCTAGTGTCCCCCCTTTTATTAACCTGGATAAAAGATATGTTGACATGGTACTAAATAGTTGTCTGGAAAAGAGATATTCAAAAGGCGAGGCGGTCTTTACCCAGGGCGAGGAATGTGATGGTTTTTATATTGTAAAGAGCGGAAGGGTTAAGGTCTTTAAGCTCTCATCTGAGGGGAGGGAGCAGGTGCTCGGGATGTTTAAAGAGGGAGACTTCTTCGGGATAGTCCCCCTTTTTGACGGCGGCCCCTATCCTGCAAATGCCGAGATCTGTGTTGACTCTGTGTTAATAAAGGTAGGCAAGGATCCCTTCCTTGAGATAATTAGAGAAAATCCGCAGATAAGCCTGAATATCCTCCCTAAGATCTCAAAGAGGACCAGGGAATTTACCTCGGCTGTAGAGAATCTTTCACTGAAGGATGTTAAAGACCGTCTTTTCTCATTCATCCTTGATGAGATAGGCAAGAGGGGGACTAAAGGCAAAGATGGTATGACGATCGACCTTGGCATGACCCACGAGGAGATTGCAGCAAGGCTGGGGACTGTAAGGGAGGTTATTACAAGGAGCCTGTCAAAGCTGCAGAAGGAGGGTAAGCTGACTATAGAGAAGGGGATGATTTTTGTAACTAAAGAGCAGATGAATAAAACTATGTAAACAGTGATCTCCGGATAGATCTTCCTATGTGACTTAAGGCACATAATAACGGTGGATGTTATCTTATTATAGAAAACAGGGGAGATCGATATTCAAACTTCAATCTAACTAAAATAAGGAGGATCAATGACTTGGAGTCGTTTTATTAGCAAGATCTTGATTGCAGGGTTATTTGGGTTTTTTGTATTCACTGTAAATTTAAAGGCATTTGCAGCCGAACAGGTTATAAATGCAGAGCTCACAACGGCCCCAAATGTACCGGCGCCTATTAAAAGGACTGCACCGGCGAAGGTTGTAGTTAAGCTTGAGGCAAAGGAGTATGTCGGGACCCTGGCACAGGATACTAAATATACATTCTGGAGTTTTAACGGTACGGTGCCAGGGCCGATGATCCGGGCAAGGGTAGGCGATACCATTGAATTTCATTTGTCCAACCATAAGGATAATGCCTTTGCGCACAATATAGACTTACACGCTGTAAATGGACCTGGTGGTGGGGCGGCAGTCAGCCTTGTTGATCCAGGGGCAAAGGCGGTTTTTGAGTTCAAGGTGTTAAACCCCGGCCTTTACATTTATCACTGCGCAGCCTCTGATCCCAGTATCCCGGCTCATATCTCTAATGGCATGTATGGCATGATCCTTGTAGAACCGGAAAAGGGTATGTCAATGGTGGATAAAGAGTTTTATGTGATGCAGTCTGAGTTCTTTACTGAGCCTTCGGATAAAGAGGGTATTCTGAAATTATCCATGAAGAAAGGGCTGGCGGAGAATCCTGACTATGTAGTATTCAATGGCAGCACGAATGGTTTGATGGGCGATAAGGCATTGAATGCAAAGGTCGGTGATAATATCAGGATATATTTCGGCAACATAGGACCCAACAGCGCCTCATCATTTCACGTCATCGGCGAGATCTTCGATAAGGTCTATGTTGAGGGGGCATTGGATGGACTGATCAACAAGAACATCCAGACAACCCTGGTGCCGTCAGCCGGCGCTACCATCGTTGAATTTAAGGTGGATGTACCCGCAACCTACCTTTTGGTTGACCATAGCATCTTCAGGGTAGCAAAAGGGGCGGCCGGCGCTCTGATAGTTAGCGGGCCTGAAAATCCATCGGTCTTTAAAAAGATAACCGGGAGCGATGAATCGAAGGGTCATTAAGGTATAAGGGGCTCATAGGAGGAGGGGTTCCCACCCTCCTCCTGGTCCCACATGCGAAGCCGATCCTGGCTTTGCCTCGGAGGTAAAATGGATAAATATCCGAAGATGTTTATAAGATGGGCAATTATCTATCTCCTTATCGGAACGATAATAGGCTTTCTGATGGGGGTTAATATGATAAACAGATCTGTATTCAGGTTTGCCCATATACACATAAATCTCCTCGGTTTTATGGCGATGATAGTATGCGGTATTGCCTATCATATCCTGCCGAGGTTTAATGCCAGGCCCCTTAGGTGGCCGGGGCTTGTGAATTACCATTTCTATCTGGCAAATATAGGTGTGATCGGGATGGTCTCTTCCCATACTATAGCAATAGCGACCGGTTTATCTATCTTCAGTATGATATACTATCTGACTTCCGGGATCATGGTGCTATCGATTATCTTTTTTGTTGCCAATATATATGGTCTGCTGACAGATCCCAAACCTAAGGCAGAGCCTGAAAAGGCGACAAGCAGCCCGAAGACCGAAGAGGAAAACCCGTTACAAAAGCTATTCTCTGCATCCCAGGTTGTCGGCAAGCCTGGCGGGTCGATCAGCAGGGGAGAGAGGTGCAGGAAAGAGGTGCTTGTCGGCGACATGATAAAGGTCTATCCTGAGACAAAGAAGGTGCTGGAAAAGCATTACGGTGAAAACTGTTTTACCTGCCCTGGTCAGCAATATGAATCGATAGAGCAGACCGCTAATATGCATAATATGCCTGTTGAGATGATCCTTGCTGATATCAATAAGGCGATTGATGAGGGCCTGAAGCCCGCAGAAACAATGCAGTAAGAATATTCTCCTAAGGGTTACCCCTTGCAGATTTCCTTTAACATATGCTAATTTACGAGATATGTCTCATAAAGATAGCATCCTCTATGTCTGGCTTCCATGTAAGAAGATCTATCCCATAGGTCCTACGTATCTGGCAAACTATATCCATTCCCACCACCCTGAGGTAAGGCAGAAGATCCTGGATCTCTCGGTGATTGAGAGAAAAGAGAGATTAACGATATTAAAAGAGGTTATAGACGCCTTCAAGCCGGATGTAATAGCCTTTTCCTGGAGGGATATCCAGATATTTGCGCCTCATGAGGGTGACTCCTCTCTCAAGTACGCCTTTGAGTTCTATTATTCACCGAGCCTTATAAAGAGGATCAGGGCGTCTTTTAAGGGCCTTGAGTATATCTACAGGTACAGATCAGGTTTGACGGAAAACCTGGGATATATCAGATATGTCCATAGGGGCTATCCTGGAAAGTGGATAATCCTCGGAGGTGGCGCCACAAGCGTCTTCTCAAGGCATATTATAGGCCTGCTCCCGGAGGGGGTTACCTGTATTATGGGTGAGGGTGAGGAGGCCCTGTTAAAGATCATGGAGGGGAGGGATCTCCTGGATGAACGATATATAGAAAGAGGGGATGGAAGGGTCGTTGTAGGAGAAAAGATGAGACCGGTTTCAATTGATGATCTTAAGATCGACCTAAAATATGTCTCCTCCATATTTGACCAGCATGCTTCGTATAAAGGAGAGCTTATTGGTGTCCAGACAAAAAGGGGATGTCCCTATTCATGTCAGTTCTGCCTCTATACATATATTGAAGGAAAGAAGGTGAGATACCGGAGGCCGGAGAATATTATTGATGAGATCTCGCAATTTTATCATCAGTGGGGAGTCAGGAGGTTCTGGTTTTCTGATGCGCAGTTTATACCAGGTGCAGATGCTATCCCCATCTGCAAAGAGCTCCTGGAGAGGCTTGTCTCAAGCGGTATGGATATAAGTTGGTCCGGATATATCAGGGCATCGCTAATAGACAGGGAGTTGGCCCGCCTTATGGTAAGGTCTGGCCTTGGGGACCTTGAGGTTTCGATTACTTCGGGTTCGCAGAAAGAGATAGATGCACTTAAGATGGGGTTTAAGATCGATGAGTTAATGGAGGGCCTGAGAAATCTGAAAGAGGCCGGCTTTAAAGGGAGGCTGCTCTTAAACTACTCCCTCAATTCACCAGATGCCGATATAGATACAGTGAAAGAATCTATATCATCTTATAAGAAGATCTCAGATATGATGGGTGCAGATATGGTGTTCCCCTTCATCTTTTTCTATGGGATACAGCCTAATACCGGATTTGAAAAGAGGCTCATCGAATCGGGGTATATCCCCAGGGGATACAACCCGCTGTCATTAAACCCTTTTACAGTCAGGAAGCTGCTCTATAACCCCCCGCCGCTTGACAGGCTGATTGCAAAGGCCCTCCTCTCTGCCTGGGAGGATGGCGGTCAGGATGTGGGAAAGGACGTCTTTAGGCATCTTGAGGACGAGATCCAAAAGGTCAGCTAGTCTCCCTCCCCTTAAAATTCTTTATTACCTCTGTCAATGCGAAGACGATAGACACCAGGATAGAAAGAAAGAATAGGCCACCGAAGGGCATGAAGAATATCTTTTCAGCCAGAAAGAAGGAATTTTGTCTTCCAAGGAATGGGATGAGGATTGTAAATAAGAGCCATCCGAAGGGATACAAAAGGCCCATAGATATGAGCAGGGTCAGTGGTTTTTTATATCTGTCCGGGATCTCAAGATTGATTACTATAAGGGATATAATAAATACGACTATTGCCAGACCGTGCCCATGGAGATGGAATGTGTGAAGCCTTGCGAGGACCTCAGTTGATGTCCTGTCTATGATAACCCTGTCAATGTCCTGAACTCCCACAAGCCCATGTACGGAAGGGTGGTTTATTATGATACTGGTTGCGAGCTCCTTGACCTGTTGCGGATAGCCGCCTAGTATGGCCCCTGCCATCTCTGCAAGACCGAAGAGTATCAGGCAGACTAATGTGGTGATCGGGTATGGTTTCTTAAGCATCCTCCAGGATCCCTAAATTAGAATGGTTATTATGATATATAGGATTAAATATAATGTCAATCCTTTAACGCAGGGAAGATCTTCTTGACCCGAATAGGTATGACGTTTATAATAACTGTTGTGGAACCCCTTGGTTCTATGGGTAAATTATTTATCATATTCGGCATTATAATGCTTGCCGTGGGGGGTATTATGTTCTTTGTTGGACGCATACCATGGATAGGCAGGCTGCCTGGAGATATCTATATCCAGAGGAGAAACTTCACGGTCTACCTTCCGCTGACTACAAGTATTATCATAAGCATCCTCCTTTCCCTCTTCTTATGGTTCTTCTCAAGAAGATGATACTCAGGCATCT
>JACRHA010000025.1 GCA_016234185.1 Nitrospirota bacterium | reverse complement strand
TGTCATGGCCTTATGCTTCCTTGTCTGGCTTACACCCCACTCCCTTGTTGCCAGCATCGAAGAGGCGAGAAAGATGGGCGGCACCTTCCATCCTCTGCTCGGCGTCTTCGGGGTTATGTCTGCAAAGCTTACCGTGGTGAATATAATGATCCTGACTACTTTTGGATCCTTCCTGATGTACTGGAGGGCCGGAAAGCAGATGACCGCACCATGGGCCAAGTTTGCCACCTGGGCGCAGATTGCGCTCTTCTTTTTAGCCGCCGTATTTATCATCTACCTTGGTGTATATGGCTATTATGTCCCTGCTATCTATAGGGTCAATGTCCTCTCTGTATTACAGGTGCTCTCTGTGCTTGCTATTCTCTTGCTTGTTACCCCGCTTACTGCCCTTATGTTAAAGAGCGCAAAGGAGACCAGCGCAATGAAGTGGGGTATCATGCCCAGGAGTTCACAGTATGTACTCATATCAAATGGTATGTGGATCGTACTCACCATGACACTGATGGGCTATGTCAGGTCCTCCTCCAGGACATACTGGCATATATACGGGATAATGAGGGACAACTCAGCATATGCATACCAGCCTAAGCTCTGGGAGGCCGCCTTCATGATGGTCACATGTACATTCCTTTTTGTCCTGATAGTGGCCTTCATATTCTGGCTCTCAGGCCTGTCAAAGAAGGCAGGACATGATGAAAAGGCCGTAGCGGCATCAGGCAAACCAGCCACTGCACAACACTAAGGAGGAGAGAGATGACGTTTCTAAAAGTAATGCTGTTTGTTTTGACTATGTTATCCGTATTTGTATATATAGCCTTTAATATCCCATCCCAGAGGTCTATGCCTCCGGAGGAGATCAAATTTGACCCTGCGCTGATCAAGACGAAGAATGACCTTGTTAAGATCGGCCAGGACCTATTCTTTTCAAAAGGACAGTGCGCACTATGCCATACCCTTGGAGGCGGTGTTAAAAGCAGGTGTCCTGATCTTACAGGTATAGGAGGTAAGCTTACAAGGGAATTTGAGTATGAGTCCTACACAAAGCCGTCTGCCTGGATCTATATGGATTACGAGCAGGACTCGGGCCCTGCAAAGAGGTTCCCTGCGCAGATGCCGCAGATCAATAAGCCTCCGGTTGATCTAAATGAAAAGGAGATCCTGGCGGTCTTTTCCTTTATCCAGAGCCAGGGAGGTGAGGTTACGGTGGATGTATCAGAGATCGCCCCGCCCAAGGTAGCGGTAGCAGCCACAGGCGATCTTGTCAATGGAAAGAAGGTCTTTGGAAAACTCGATTGTGTTAAGTGCCACATGATAGGCGATCAGGTAAAGGGGAAGGGATCGGATATCCTTCCGGTTATCGGAAAGTTTGATGAGCCTGCCTTAAAGGCACGTCTGCTTGAACCGCCCAAAAAAGAGGGTGAGGCAAAATCTCAACATAAGGACTTTGATCAGAGGCTTAGCATTAAGGACCTGAATGACCTGCTCTCATATCTTTTGTCCTTTAAACCGGCGCCGGCTGCACCGGCAGCAGCTCCAAGTAAGACATAATGGCTTGGAATAATAGATTAGGAAATATAGGCTAATCATGAAATATAAAAAGGAGAGAGAGATGAATAAGGAAACAGGAGGTAAGGGGGGGATACCACCACTCTTGGTGCTGCTAGTTATACCGGCATGCTGGTATGTATTCTTAAAGTTTATAATTCCCAGGCTTACGGCGCCGCTTCCGTCAAGTCTTATATTCATGTATATGGCCTTGTGCACAGCGGTGACATTTCTCTATCAGACCATCTTTAAAGATACAAGTGAGCGGTTCTTTGGCCCGATCGCAAGCTTCCTTGGTCGTGGAGAGGGCGAGAGTATCGCCAAGACAGCAGCCAGATGGATCGTTCTTATAATTATCCCTCTGGCAGCCGGGAAATATGTGTTAGGCGTTGTTACGCCCAGCTCTGAGGCGCCATTAGAGCAGAGGGTGATGCACCCTGCGCCTCCAATCGAATTTGTGGGTACCAATAATCCCTTTGGTGACTATGATCATTGGAAGGATGGGGATGTATTAACAGGGAAGGGTCTCTTTATGGCAATGTGTTCCCCATGCCATGGTCCTAAATTAGATGGCAATGGTCCGGAGGCCAATGGTTTTAATCCGAGACCGGCAAACTTCATGTCTTCCGATACTATAGTCCAGTTGCAGAACGGCTTTGTCTTCTGGAGGGTAAAGAAGGGAGGGCCTGGCCTGCCTATCGAGTCTATGCCGTGGAAATCAGTCATGCCCAGGTGGGAGACAAGGTTGTCGGATGATCTGATCTGGAAGATAACTATGTGGGAATATAAGGGTTCCAATCATAAACCGAGGACATGGGAGTAAACATCTGTTTATAGAGGAGAGGTGTATATGAGGAGATCAGCAATATTGAGATTAATAATTTTTACACTGCTTGCTATGACTATTATGTCCTCTTTGTATGATAAAGAGGCAGCAGCGCAGTTTATTGTGCTTTCAAAGAGGGTAAGCGATGCCCTCCCTACCAATGACCCGAATTCTCCACTCTGGGGGAAGGCCTCTGTAGCAACCTTTCCAATGAGCGCCCAGGTAAACTGGGACCCGAGGATATTTTCCGTGACGGTAAAGGAACTCACAGTAAGATCACTTAACAATGGGCAGGATATGGCCTTTATGCTCGAATATAAAGACCCTACCCAGGACCCTACTGATCAGGCGGCATTGGAATTTATGGTTGGCGATAAGAAATCGCATTTCTGTATGGCCCAGGAGATGATGCAGGTCCCGAGTGGGTTCCTGGATATTTGGGTCTGGAAAGGGGAGGCTAACCAGGGTGTTCAGATGAAGGCAGCAGGCTTTGGGACAGTAGCGCCTCAGAAGACAAATGACCTGACGGCAAAGGGTTTTTGGAGTAACGGCGTTTACAAGGTTATACTCTCAAGGCCACTTAAGACCAAAGACCCGGATGACGCACAGCTAAACTTGGGCGACTTCAGGGACATTGCCTTTGCGGTCTGGGATGGCGGACATCAGGAGAAGCTAGGCCAGAAGGCGGTAACATCCTATTATACCTTCAAGGCAGAGGCGCCGGTAGATACATCAATTTACATATATAGCCTTATAGCCGTAGTAGTAGTTGCCGGGATTGAATTTATAGTAGTCAGGAATGTTAGAAAGGGTAGATCATCATAAAGATTATATATGCGAAAATAAGGAGTACCCTATGAAGAGATTTCTTGTTGTAAATATAGCATGTTTGTATGTTTTGCTCCTTGCAGCCGGTTGCAGCGGTAAGGCAGAAGGGGGCGCGGCGGGGATTAATGCAAAGGGCCTATACTTTTATTACTGTTCTCATTGCCACGGAGAGAAGGGGAATGGACAGGGATATAATGCCAAAAACCTGGATCCTTCACCAAGGGATCATACGGATACTGAAGAAAAATATATGAAGGACAAGAGCAATGAGGATCTATTTAAGGCCGTAAGTAAAGGCGGAAAGGCAGTAGGTAAGGCGCCATTAATGCCCGTATTTGGAAATACCTTATCTGAGGCCGAGATCTGGGCGCTTGTAGGATATATGCGGACACTCCATGCCAATAGCGCCCCCAAGGTTACTATTCCGGCCGAGCCTGAAAAACATGAAAGGCCAAAGCCGCCTGCAGTAGCCAGAGGCTATTATAAGACCCTTGCAGAGAAAGTGACTGATAAGGACAAGGGAGCCATGATAGCTAAAGGAGAACAGCTTTTTAAGGAAAAGATTGGATGTATAGCATGTCACAGGGTTGGGGGCGAAGGCGGTACGGTCGGTCCATTCCTTGATCGGTCAGGTTTCAGGCTCCAACCGGAGTATATATTCAGGTGGGCGAAGAATCCACAGGCATTTTTAAGGAATACAAAGATGCCAAACTTCGGGCTTAGCGATGAAGATGCCTTGGCAATTACACTCTACCTCGGCACTTTAAAGGCAGGTCCAAAAGAAGCCCATCCTGCTGAGGAGATCCTTCTGCCAAGGGAGAAGGAGCTGTTACAATCAGGGCAGATTTAAATTGACAATAAAGTTTAAGATATGTTAAATTACTAAGGAATTGTAAATATTATTGCCGGAGAAGTATTCTTCGGCAATTTTTTTCTCAATTTCTAAAGAACATAGAGGGATCTAGCACATTACTTAATGATAGTGGAGATGGGAAGTTTGAGAAAGGGGGCATCAGCTCTATTAGCCCTTGTTGTTATTATATTTGTTTGGGGTAGTATCCTCTTTGCGACACATGAGGCGGATCACAGATATACGATCTTTGGTTCTGTACGGGATGGGAGTGGAAGACCTGTTCAAGATGCGCGGGTTATTGTTACAGATACAAGACTTGGAGATGGTTTAACTGCCTTTACAGGGAAGGACGGGTCATACGAGGTAACCTTACATCTGCATAATGAAAGCCTTGGCGACGAGATTGTAGTAAGCGCGCATGAGGAAGAGAAGAGGATAAAGGCATCCTTTGATCCACAAGACAAATTTACTGAGAGAAGGACCAGAGTTGATTTTGGTGTTGAACAGGCTGAGAAGAAAAAGGAATGGATCTATTACGGCACCGGGATTATCTTGCTTGCAGGGATGCTAATATATATGGGGATTTACAAGAGGAGATCAGGGAAAGAAAAAAAGGGCGTGCCAGGCCTAAGGGGAAAGAAAGGAATGAAGAGGATTAAATAGGAGGTATAGTATGGGCGAAGGTAATAACAAATACAAAGTCAATATCCCTGATCTTGAATATTACTCATCCCTTGTAAAGTGCAGGAGCAGGTGTCCTGTCGGGACTGATTCCGGAGGATATGTGCAGGCAATTGCCGCCGGCGACTACGAGCGGGCCTATATGATAGCAAGGGGGCCTAATCCGCTTGCCTCTGTATGCGGCTGGGTCTGCAATGCGCCATGCGAGGCATTATGTACCCGCGGGGCCATAGACGGGCCTGTTGCCATACGGGCCTTAAAAAAGTTTGTAACAGCGCAGCATGGCGTTGAGGCGGTTAGCGACCCTAGATCTACTCTAAAATATTCGAAGGCAGGGGGGGTACCCAACGGGTATAATATCGGTGAAAAGGTAGCGATAATCGGCAGCGGTGCAGCAGGACTTGCAGCCGCGCATGATCTTGCCAGGCTTGGATATCGCGTGACAATATTTGAGGCGCTCCCTGTGATCGGCGGGATGTTTTACCTTGTCCCTGAATACAGGCTTCCCCGTGATATAATCAGGGCGGAGATCGAGGCAATATTGGGTCTTGGTATTGAGGTTATTACCAGCATAAAGGTGGGGAAAGATATCTCCTTTGAGGCTATTCAGAAGGAGTACAAGGCCGTGATAGTCGCCATAGGCGCCTGGCTTAGCAGGCCCCTTCCTATTGACGGAATGGACCTGGAGGGTGTACATCAGGGCATCCCCTTCCTAAAGAAGGCAAGCTTTCATGAGCATACAGGCATAGGCAAAAAGGTGATTGTTATTGGTGGCGGCAATGTGGCCATGGATGTTGCTCGTGTTGCAGCGAGGCTCGGCGATAAGGAGGTGCATGTAGTAGCTGTTGAATCGCTGGATAAGATGCCTGCTGATAAGGCCGAGATCGAAGATGGATTAGATGAGGGGATAATCTTCCATCCCTCGAATGGCCCGAGAAGGGTTGTCGGAAGGGACGGCAAGGTCGTTGGCCTGGAGTGCATAAAGGTAAAAGCTGTCTTTGACAGCCAGGGGAGATTTAATCCGACTTTTTATGAAGGGACAGAATGGATATTAGAAGGGGACACCGTAATTGTAGCCATTGGTCAGATGTCTGACTCCTCATTGCTTCCCGAAGGAAAAGGATTTAAGGTTAGCAGGGGCGGGGTAATCTCGGTAGATGAGAAGACCATGTCAACAGGTGTCCCTGCCGTCTTTGCAGTCGGAGATGTGGCGCATGGGCCGGGTATATTTATCCAGGCGATAGCATCAGGACAGAAGGCTGCGAGAACAATAGATTGTATGCTCAGCGGAAGAAGATATTCTGCTCAGAAGTCTGGTATAATGAATAAAGTAGATCACTTCAGGCTTTATGAAGATCACAACCACCTGGAAAGATATAACCCGCCACTTATACCACCTGAGTCCAGGAGGTTGAACAATAAAACAGTTGAGGGCCATTACACAGAGGAGGAGGCAAAAAAACAGGCCGAGAGGTGCCTCAGATGTCATATAAATACTGTCTTTAACGGAGACCTCTGTATACTCTGCGGAGGGTGTGTTGATGTCTGCCCTGAATATTGCCTTAAGATGGTGCCGATAACAGAGATAACTGGCGACGAGAACCTAACCAAGCTGTTTGAGAAGAGATATGGTTATTCACTCTCTGATTTGAATGAGGCAGAGAGGGCCCGGCTTTTCAATAAAGGGACAGCTATGATAAAGGATGAGGATAGGTGCTTAAAATGCGGCCTCTGTGCAAAGAGATGCCCAACAAAGGCGGTCAGCATGGAGCGCTTTGAATATAAAGAGGAGGTAATGATTGTATGAACAACAATAATAAATCCCATAAGGAAAAGGGGGGATCCGGTATAACCAGGCGGGGATTTCTTTCCAGGGCCTCCCAATTGGGGTGGGCCTCGATGATGGCTACGTTTGCAGGTTCCCTCTACGGTGGATATAGATTTATGGTGCCTAATGTCTTGTATGAACCGCCTACGGTATTTAAGATAGGGACATTAGATGAGTTTGGCATGGGAGTTGATACGAGGCTTGTAAAGGAGAGGCAGATATGGGTTGCGAGGAATGAAAAGGGATTATATGTGCTTGTTGCAATCTGCCGTCATCTTGGATGTACACCCAACTGGTTTGCAGACCAGGAGAGGTTCCGGTGTCCCTGTCACGGTAGTATATATGATATCTTTGGCAATGTAAGGGGTGGGCCTGCGCCGAGGACGCTCTGGAGGGCTGCAGTCTCCTTAGATCCCGTTGATAAACAGATCATAGTAGATACCGGAACAAGACAGGACCCGGACCCCAAAGGCACTGCAGAAGGTCTCTTTGTTGAAGAGGCAGGCAGGGAGATTGAACCATATTTCATTCCAGTATAAAGTGGCATGTGCAAATATAATCTTGGAGAAGGCAGATGAAAAAGAGTTTCCTTGATAGATTAAGTGATAGATTAACCGAGTTGGTTACGGAGAGTCAGATCTGGAAGGCTATATTCCGCCATGGTTTTCCTGACACGGATGTCAACCGCTCCCTTGTGGTATTTACCAATGTCTTCCTCCACCTCCACCCTGTTAAGGTGAGAAAAGGCGCATTAAAGGTCCGGTTTGCCTGGTGTGCCGGCGGGCTCACCTTCTTCTTCTTCCTTGTACTTACCTTTACAGGTCTGTTCCTGATGTTCTATTACGTACCGGATACAAGGCGGGCTTACAATGATATCAAAGATCTTCAGACTGTTATTTTTTTCGGAAACCTTACGCGTGACATGCATAGGTGGGCAGCCCATGCCATGGTATTCTTCGTCTGGCTCCATATGATGAGGGTCTTTCTGACCGGTTCATATAAACCACCGAGGGAATTCAATTGGGTGGTCGGGGTTCTCCTCCTCGTCATGACCCTTGTACTTAGCTGGACAGGCTATCTCCTTCCATGGGACCAGCTGGCCCTGTGGGCTATAACTGTTGGCTCAAAGATGGCTGAGGCCACACCATTAATTGGTGTTGCAGGCCCCTTTGCAAAGGAACTCGGTATAACCCCAAGCAATGATATCAGGTTTATGCTCCTCGGGGGCACAATAGTGGGTCAAAGCGCCCTGCTCAGGTTCTATGTAATACACTGCATCGCTCTGCCATTGGTTGCAGCGATATTTATGACAATTCATTTCTGGAGGATCAGAAAGGATGGGTTTTCCGGACCTTTATAGTTTAATTTGGTATTAGGAGAGGATGAAGATGGCAGAAAAAGAACAAACAACGGCCTTTGAGATCTTTCCGAAGGACAGGAAAAAGACATACGGATTAATGGAACTTGTCAAGGGGACAACAAGTCATATAGAGAAGGAGCCGGAGGATACAGCATTCTGCTGGCCAAATCTTGTATATATAGAACTCATCTCGCTGCTGATCGCCACGATAGTTTTGTTGGCTATCTCCCTCTATTCCCATGCCCCCCTTGAGGAACTTGCAGGGTCTGACACAACACCGAATCCGATGAAGGCGCCATGGTACTTTCTCGGGCTGCAGGAGCTTCTGGTATTTTTTGACCCATGGCTGGCAGGGGTGGTCCTCCCAACCTTTATAATTATAGGACTTGTAGTAATACCCTTTATAGATATCAACCCGAAAGGCTCCGGATATTATTCATTCTCTGAAAGAAAATTTGCTGTAACAACATTTGCCTTTGGATTAGCCCTCTGGTGGATTCTTATAGTAGTTGGTGTATGGTTAAGGGGTTTGGACTGGCAGTGGTATTGGCCCTGGGATGACTGGAGAGAGCATAAACCCCCGTCAGCGGTGACCCTGATTGACCTTGAGCTTCTGCTGCAGAATATACTTGGCATAGGCGAACAGGTATCAAGGATAGCCACATATCTTTTATGTGCAGGGTATTATGCTATCGGATTTACTATTCCATTTATTCTCTTCAGGAAATTTTACAAACAGCTTGGATTTGTCAGGTATAATCTCGTCATGTTTCTTTTTCTTTCGATGATGGGGGTACCACTCAAGATCTTCTTACGGCTTATGATGAATATTAAATATGTGATGGTAACACCTTGGTTTAAGATATAGGGGGTTTTCATGCAGAGATTTGCTATAGGTCTTTTTTTGGTTGTCGGCACAGCGATTATAATGGGTATTATATTGATCATTCCAATATGGCTAGAGAGGAATTTTAACAAATTCGACAAGAAATAGGTATTGGGCGGGAATAATCAGTCCTATTATCAATAATATTAATTAAGAGGCGTGAGTAAAAGAGATGAATTATAATCTTGATTCCAGCATAGGAATAAAGCATGCTATCTTTGCCCTGTTAGCTCTTGTAATAGTCGGATTGCTAGGTCTTGCCTTTGTTCAGAATGAATTTCCCGAATGGAAGAAATACCAGAAGGAATACTACAAGTTACTGGCGGCTAAGACCGGTGATAAGAAGCGGTTGAATACCCCGATCAGGGTGAAACAGGTCTGGAATCAGGAGTTAAACAGGATAGACAGGTGTACGACCTGTCATCTTGGGATCGATAAACCGAATTTTCAAGACGCACCTCAGCCATATAAGACCCACCCGATGCTCTCAGGATTTATCAGTAAGCATCCCTTTGAAAAATTTGGTTGTACTATATGTCATGATGGGGACGGACAAGCTGTTTCGGTTGAGGCTACCCATGGTCATGTTGAACATCTAAATGAACCTCTTCTTACCGGTGTATATGTTGAGACATCCTGTACCAGGTGCCACATGGAACTCTTTGCAGAAGAGGCAGAGTTTCCGGAAACCCCAAAGATCATGGAAGGGAAGAGACTGGTAAATGAGCTTGGCTGCGGCGCATGCCACACAATTAATCAGTTTGGTTCGGTAGGGACAATGGCGCCTGATATCTCGGGCTTTGGGACAAAAAAAGAGCTGGCCTTTATGCTCCTTCATGAATTTACATTTAAGTACCTCAAGGGGGAGCACTCAAAGAGGAACTGGGAGTGGGAGCACTTTAAGGATCCCCAGAAGATTATGCCGGGAAATCTTGCCCAAAATCTCCCCCCAACCATCATGCCAAACTGGGGGCTTTCAGATGATGAGGCGACAGCCCTGTCAGTACTTGTGCTCAGTCTGAGGGATTACAAGGTGGAAAAGATACCTATGAAATATATACCTAAACTTAAAAACCACAAGGGCTTCATTCAGTACAGGTAAGAGGGGCCTAGATGATCCCCTTGTCTAACAGGCTTACAAATTTTCCATCCCCTACTATAATATGATCGAGGAGTCTTATCCCGAGAATATTCCCTGCAGAGACCAGCCTTTTTGTTAGTTCTATATCCTCGGGACTGGGGGTAGGGTCGCCGCTCGGATGGTTGTGTAAGGCAATAATAGAGAGGGCCGAATCCCGGATAGCAGGATTAAACACCTCTCTGGGATGTACAATATTGAGGTTTAGTCCTCCCTCAGAGACTGTTATGTCCCTGATGATCTTATTCTTCCCGTCCAGAAGTATTACCTTGAAGATCTCCTTTTTAAGATTTTTAAGATACGGATAGTAATGGGAATAGATTGCCCTGCCTGATAGGACCTTAATTTCCGTTGAAAGGGGTTCCGACAGGACCCTCCTTCCAAGTTCAAGCGATGCCTTTATCTGGGCAGCCTTTGCAGGGCCTATCCCCTCGATCGAACATAGCTCGGCAATACTTAGATTGATAAGGCCGCGCAACCCATGAAACCTGCTTAAAAGCCCCCTTGCAAGCTCTAGTGCGCTTTCCTTCCTCTTTCCTGTCCTCAGAATAATTGCCAGAAGCTCCCCATCGGAGAGGGACTCATGCCCCTTCCCTATCAGTTTTTCCCTGGGCCTCTCATCAGGAGGCCAATTCTTGATTCCCCTCTCTTGCCTGTTCTTCATATCTATTTAAGGGGCTTGCGTCGCCCCCTCCACCGGCAGAGCCGGATGGAGTCTCCCCCTCAACGCTCGCCTTGCTCGCTGGTTTTAAGTCGCCCCCTCCAGTTGGCAAAGTATGTGGAGCCTCCCCCTCTCGCTTACGTTGTTCGCTATGTAGCAGAATACCTAATTGGATAACAGAAAAATGGCATATGCTTCCAAAAAGAAAACAAATTGTGATAAAAACATAAATAAATCATGTAGTTATATTTAGGCATGTCTATTGCATATTAGTATCAACAGGAGGTGATGGAAAATGAAATGCCCTAAATGCAACGGCTTTATGTACATAGAGAGATTCCTTGACTATTCTATTGTCTTTTATGGCTGGAAATGTGTCAATTGTGGTTCTATTATAGACCGCACTGTCCTTGCCAACAGGAATTCACAGGCTAGTCTCTTTTTTAAAGTCATTCCCCAAATTGTTGAGGTTTCTAATAACTGACTCAACTTATAATCTCATCAGATGCAGACCTTATTCAATTACAAGGTCTGTTTCTGTCTTTATAATCCCCTTTATCTCCCGTATTTTTTCAAGTACGGTTTTAAAGGTATTTTCATAGGTCTCACCTTCTACTGTTGCAATGATGTCATATCTGCCTGTAACCATATCGGCATTCTTTACGCCCTTTATCTTCTTGAGTTCGTCTCTAACCTCCCTTTCTTTGCCAATATCCGTATTTATCCTAAGATATACCCGTGTCATAGTCCACCTCCTGCGTTATTTATCCGGACATACAAACCTAAACTCGAATTCCTTTTCTCCCTCTGATCCCTCTATGGTTATTCGTCTTATCTTGAGTGTAATTCCCTTGCAGCTTTCCTCCTTCAGCTTCTTAAATAAGATAATACCGCTTTTCTCTTCCCCCTTCCCGATATTCACCCTGTCAGGGAAGATTATCTTTCTGATCCTTTCTATATCTTCTTCTGCGATCTTCCTTGATTTGGGAAGTACAACGATAGCATTGTCGGAACCTAAGCCTCCTGACTTATAATACTCCACACCCTCGCCTTCGCCCAAAGGGGCATAGGCAGCACCCGTGCTGTCAATAAGCCCTGCCTTGCTTTTATCAAAATTCACGGTCCTATTAGTCTTATTTACAATCTTGATATCAAAGGCAGTAAAATATGAGGACAAATCAATCCCGTATCTTTTTTTATCTTCCGAAAACCATCCCATCGTATATATAGGTCTTGCATAGACAGTTATATACTCTTTTCCTTCGGGGACCTTTTCTTCCCTTAATGGTTCAAGGTATGGTGAGGTTGCTGTGCAGCCGATAAAGAAAATGAGAATACCAATAATAATGGATGCTGATCGCCCCATAATGATAATTCCCTTTCCTGGAAATAATGATTTGAACTAAGTATAATTAATAGCGTTTTAAATGTAAAGCAGATTTTTTCCGGCCTCTCTGATAAGCATAGGAATGCATTGATTTTTTGGTCGGTATCTATTATTATAACTCCATGAGTAATCAAAGGCCCTCCTTTTCCTGCCAATCTTGTGGTTACCAATCACCGAAATGGATGGGAAGATGTCCGGAATGCGGAGAGTGGAACAGCTTCCTGGAAGAAAGAAATATTGGCGGAAGATGGCAGCATTTGTCCACTGAAGGTGAAGGACCAAGGAAGGTTAAGGATGTATCCTTGGTTGAAGAGGGGAGGATCTTATCCGGAATCAATGAGTTCGACCGGATCCTTGGGGGAGGAGTAGTCAGGGGAGGACTTGTTTTGATCGGAGGTGATCCGGGGATCGGAAAGTCTACACTCCTTTTGCAGGTCTTAGACAGGATATCGAGAAAAGGAAAGAAGGCGCTATATATCTCGGGTGAGGAATCGCAGAGGCAGATCAAGATGCGGGGTGAGAGGATAGGGGTATCGGATGATATCTACCTCCTGGCAGAGACCTCACTTGAAAGGGCGCTTAGCTCTCTTGAAGGCCTATCCCCTGATGTGGCTGTTGTGGACTCTATCCAGACCATCTTTTCGGAGGGGGTTCAGTCTGTGCCGGGAAGCATCAGCCAGATCCGTGAAATAGCCACAAGGCTTATGTTCTATGCAAAGAGGGCCAATGTATCCATATTTATAATTGGTCATGTTACCAAGGATGGATCATTTGCCGGGCCTAAGGCATTGGAACATATCGTTGATACGGTTTTATACTTTGAAGGAGACAAGAGCCATCCTTACCGGATACTAAGGACTATCAAGAACAGGTTTGGTTCAACAAACGAGATTGGGGTGTTTGAGATGAGGGATTCCGGGCTTGAAGAAGTGCAGAATCCCTCTGAGATGTTTCTGGCAGAGAGACCATCTGATATTGCAGGTTCTGTTGTTGTCTCAAGCCTGGAAGGCACAAGGCCCATACTTGTCGAATTGCAGGCGCTGGTAAGCCCGACCCCTTTTGGGATATCAAGGAGGATGTCAATTGGTGTAGATCCAAACAGGGTGTCCCTCCTCCTTGCAATTCTGGAAAAGAGGGGAGGCTTGCATTTGCAAGGACAGGATATATTTGTAAATGTTGTAGGCGGGATGATGATTGATGAACCTGCGGCTGATCTCGGAATAGTTTCAGCAGTTGCCTCAAGCTTTAAGGAGAAACCGATCAATGAAAAGACCCTTGTATTCGGAGAGGTAGGATTGGGCGGGGAGATAAGGGCTATAACGCAGGCAGGGATAAGGGTGAAAGAGGCGTCAAAGATGGGATTTAAAAGATGTCTTATGCCTGAAAACAATACAAAAGGCTTAAATGGTAACGGTTCAATGCAGATCCTGGGGGTTGGCCATATAAATGAGGCGCTGGAGGCGCTCCTGATTTGACACGGAACGCCTATTATATATTAAGATGGCAGGCGGCCCTGTTAATGCTTGTTATTGCATCCGGGTGCGCCTCGGCCAGGAAAATCGAAGGGTCTGTGAATGCTGGTAATGGAGGCGGAGAGAAGAAGGATGCCTCAATAGAAGAACTCTTAAGACTCCTTGATTTAAGATACGAAGAGATCAATACAATAAAGGCCCTGGTAAGCATCGAGGTAGACAGTATCCCTCCGGTTCCGCTCAGGTCATTTGATGGAGAGGTGGTATATTCTAAACCAAGGGATCTCAGGATCAGGGGATTTGGTCCGGTATTCCTGAGGCCTATTTTTGATTTTGTTGCAAGGGGTGAGGATTTCCAATTTCAGACGTTGAATGACGGGAAGATTTTTGAGGGGAATCTCAATGAACTGTTATCAACCGGCAGTATTGAAGGCCCCATAAAATTTGCCGACCTCCTCGATGTGCTTGGGGCTGTGGGGACGCCATTTATCGATCCATCGCTGGTAACTGCACTGGAGAAGACTGATGAGTACTATATCATCTATGTAATAGTCATGCATGGAGGAAAAGGAAAACTTGACAAGAAGATATGGATTGACAGGGTTGACCATCAGGTGAAAAAGGAAGAGGTTTTTGACCTATCGGGGTTAAGAAGGATGGTTTTATCCTTTGGGGATTACCGTCCGACAGGAGGGATTATACGTCCGTATAAGATCTCTGCCGAAAGGGAGGGCCTTAAGATCAATCTCCGATTCAGGGAGATCAGGATGAATCCGCAGCTTGAGCCGGTGGATTTTAATCTTAAAGGGGTTAATGGGGCACAGCCATAGGAGACAGATGTTAGTTCTTGGTATAGAAACATCCACCTGCATCGGAAGTGTGGCACTGATAAATGATAAGGGTCTGCTTGCAGAATACCGTATAAATATCGGCATGGTTCATTCTGAAAGGCTTATGATAGCTATTGACAGACTCCTATCAGACACAGGGACAGGACTTGAGAAGTTAACCTCCATAGCGGTATCTATAGGTCCCGGTTCATTTGCAGGCCTTAGGATCGGCCTTGCTACAGCAAAAGGGATCCAGGCGGCATCGGGAATACCAATAGCCCCTGTTCCAACGCTGGATGCGATGGCACAAAGCCTAAAGTTTGCCGGACGGCAGATTTGTGCCATAATTGACGCCAGAAAAAAAGAGGTTTATGCGGCGATATATGAGAGTAGCAATAACTCCGGAATAAGGCGGATCACAGACTACATGACAGATAAACCGGAGAAGGTCCTGGCCCATATCTCCTCCGAAACTATTTTCATAGGAGACGGCGCAGAACCCTATCGCAATCTCATAATTGATAGGCTTGGCGAGCAGGCGCTGTTTGCCCCGAAGGGCTTTTCACCCTCTGCTGTTACTGTAGCAGAACTTGGTGCTGATATGATAAGGAATGGGGTCAGGCATGAGGAGGCGCTGATTCCGCTTTATTTACGCAACCCGGAGGCAGAGACAAAATACGGGGAGGGTATTGGGTGGGCAGCAAACAGGGCCTGAAGATAATAATAACGAAGATGACTGACGATGACCTTAATAAGGTTGTGGAGATAGAAGAGGCCTGCTTTAACGCACCATGGTCAAGAAGGATGTTCCTCTCAGAATTAAGCGGCAACCCCTTTTCCCACTTATACACTGCAAGGATGCC
>JACRHA010000033.1 GCA_016234185.1 Nitrospirota bacterium | reverse complement strand
CCATAGGAAACCTTATTGACAGAATACGCTTTGGAGAGGTAGTCGATTTTCTCGACTTCTATATAGGAAATTACCACTGGCCCGCATTTAATGTTGCCGATTCTGCCATAACAATAGGTATTGCCATCTTTTTCCTCTCTAACCTATTTGGCGGAAAGGAGATGCCTAGTAAAACTTAAATGGAAGAGGACATAATAGTTACACCCAAAGAAGCCTACCAGAGGATTGATCATTTTCTGATAAAAAAAGGTGTAGGAATCTCACGCACCCGCATCCAACAGCTCATAAAAGGGGGAGTTGTCACCGTAAACCTTAAATCGGTAAAACCGAACTATAAGGTTCACCCGAAGGACAGGATACTCCTGGCCATACCAGACCGGGAAAAGATGGATATTACACCGGAGGAGATCCCGCTGGAGATACTATTCGAGGATGACCAGATCCTTGCCGTTAACAAACCTCCCAATATGGTGGTACATCCGGCCCCCGGCAACTATTCCGGTACGCTTGTTAATGCACTCCTTTTCTACTTCGAAGAACTTTCCAGGGTTGGAGGGCCTGAAAGACCGGGGATCATTCACCGCCTGGACAAAGAGACATCCGGCGTGATAGTAGTCGCCAAGACAGAGGCTGCCCACAACGAGCTTTCAAAGCAATTTAAGGCGCGCAAGATTTCCAAGACATATTTCGCTATAGTAGCAGGCAAGATGAAGAAAGGGAGCGGAAAGGTCATCCTCTCCATCGGAAGGGACCGTCTTGAACGGAAGAAGATATCAATAAGGACCATAAAACCCAGGGAGTCTATAACAGAATTTAAGGTTATCAGGAGGTTTCCCCAGGCTACATTCATCGAGGTAAAACCACACACAGGCAGGACACATCAGATACGGGTGCATATGGCCTATCTGGAACATCCCATATTAGGAGACAAGGTATATGGTGGAAGGAGGTGCCTCCTAATTGATGATATCAAGATTGATAGACATATGCTCCATGCCGGCAAACTGGGATTTATCCACCCCACTACACTCCAATACATGAAAATCTCTGCGCCTATACCTAAGGACATGGAAGATCTCCTTGAGATATTATGTAAATCTGCCCCTTCCGGGCAAAATTGCGATCCTTAAGATTTCTGGCTTGACATCCGATATGCCTATAAGTATATTTATAAAAAATTTTTGTTAAAAGGTTTAACATCTATACCTCTTTATGCTATAATTACTTTGATTGTAGGGTTATACAGGGACTAGATAGATTTGACTTGTATAACCCTATATAGATATATTATTATTTAATATCAACATTTAACTTAAAGCGGGAGGAGTTTAAATGGCAAAGATCACAGGAAAGGCAGTAGGAGCAAGGATCAGGACAGTAAGAGGCGTTATGACGCAGGAGAAGTTTGCTAAGGTAATTGGAGTAAAGAAACAGAATTATATAAGCAGGTATGAGAAGGGAAGGATACCCAATCCAAATATACTCCTTAAGATTTCCGAGTTCGGAAGCGTCACGATAGACTGGCTCCTCTGCGGCGACAAGGCCAAATAGCAGGTGTTTCAGTAGATACCCACGGGCGTGCCCGTGGGTATCTACCTGGCGAATAACGAGAGCGAGAGGCGGAGACTCAAAAGGCTTGTCCTAAGAATATATTATTTTATCCCGACATGAACGGCTACGATCCCGCCTGAAAGATTGGAATATTCGACCCGGGGAAAACCAGCCTGACGCATTGTCTCAGCTAAACGCTCCTGATCAGGGAACTTTCTGATAGAGTCGGGGAGGTACTGGTAGACTCCTGTATTGTCCCCGGCTACTATTTTCCCTATGCCCGGCAGAATCTTAAATGAGTAGAGGTCGTAAAGCCCTCGCAGGAGGGCATTTACCGGCCTTGAGAATTCAAGACACACTACCCTTCCTCCGGGCTTTAATACCCTGCAGATCTCACTGAAGGCCCTATTAATATCCGTTACGTTCCTTATACCAAAACCGACAGTTACGGCATCAAATATACCATCCGGAAAGTTCAAGGACTCCGCATTCCCCTGAACAAGCAAGACCCTTTTATCAAGACTATATTTTAGAAGCTTCTCCTTGCCTACAAGAAGCATCCTGTGGTTCAGATCAAGCCCTACAACAAGACCTTTCAGGCCAACCCTCCTTGCCAGAAGCATAGCGATGTCTAAAGTTCCGGCACAGACGTCCAGACACCGTCCATCCTCCTTTACAAGAACCTTGCCCGCAGCAAACCTCTTCCAGGAATGGTGGAGACCAAAACTAAGAAGGCTATTGTTCAGGTCATAGCTTTCAGCAATGGATGTGAACATCTGCTGAACAACTTTTTCCTTTTCCTTCAGGTTTAGATTGAACATGGCTTACACACCCTTACGCATGATTCTTGATGCAATATTATCTTTTTCATCCTTTGATTTAACGGACAACCTTCTCGGGTCCACGCCCCCGGAAGATTTCAAGAAAATTCAGGATCTTCTCTTTATCGTATCCCTTTAAGGGAAGCATTGCCCGCCAGGCTGTAAGGATAAGGGGTTTCTCCTTATTCTTGAGGCCTACCAGCAAGACCCCATCCCATTGGTCTGCATAT
>JACRHA010000024.1 GCA_016234185.1 Nitrospirota bacterium | reverse complement strand
TTCTTCACGCCAACTATGCGCTTACCCAGATCTATCTCCTCAATCCTGTCAACAAGAAGAAAAGGATACCGATGCGGTAATATATCCTGTATCTCACTTACCTTTACCATGACCGTCTCCCCTTTCTGTCAATCTTTTATCAATACACTCTACCTTCTCTTCCAGTTCCCTTATCCTCCTTCTCATCTCCGGCAGACCAGGGAAGGTCGACTGGGCCTTGAGCCACTCCTTGTGCGGTATTGCCGGGGAACCCGAGACTATCTGGCCCGGCTTTATCCCCTTGCTTATACCCGACTGGGCACCAACCATTACATTATCCCCGATCTTTATGTGACCTACAACCCCTACCTGTCCTGCAAGTGTTACATGGTCTCCAAGCTCTGCGCTGCCGGCTATCCCGGCCTGGGCAGCAAGGAGACAATCCTCGCCTATTACCACATTATGGGCAACCTGCACAAGATTATCGATCTTTGTCCCCTTTTTTATGACCGTCTTTCCTATGGCTGCCCGGTCAACAGTTACATTCGCACCGATCTCCACATCATCTTCTATCATTACAGTACCTACCTGCAGGATCTTATAATGCCTCCCCTCATGCGTCGCATAACCAAACCCGTCACTCCCGATCACAGACCCGCTATGGATGATAACAGACCTACCTATAGAGACATCCTCCCTGATGGTGACATTTGGATATATCATAGTCTGCCCGCCTATCTTTGTCCTCTCACCAATATAGCAGCCGGGATATATGATGGTATTATCTCCAATCTCCGCATCCTCCCCAATATAGACAAGGGGGTATATAGAAACATCCTTTCCGAGCCTTACCCCCTCACAGATAAAGGCATTACTGCTTACGCCTTTGGGTGATGGGACCTTCCGGTAGAGATGGTTCATTATCCTGGCAAAGGCATAATAAGGATGGTCCACAAGGAGCTGGGCGATATCAGACCCATCTATCTCCTTTGACATAATTACTGCAGATGCCCTGGTAGACTTAAGTTCCGGCAGATATTTAGGGTTGGCTATAAAGGTGATATCCCCTTCCTTTGCCTCCCTGATCCCGGAGACACCGGTTATCACAAGGTCAGGATCTCCGATTATCCTCCCGCCAACTATCCCCGAGAGATGTTTTAAAGTAAAACTCATAGGTTGATAGGCTGAAGGCGGTTAGCTTCCTTACTTCAGCCTTCCTCGCTTTAGTTTGATGTCTTCTTGTCATATTCCGCGACTACCTTATCAGTAATATCGAGGTTCTCCTTTGCATAGATAAGGGGTCCGCCCATTGGGTTTTTATCAAAGATAATGGTGTAGCCATCCTTCTCGGCAACCTTTTTCACTGTCTCCTCCAGCCCCTGATTGAACTCCTTTAACACCTCGATCTTCTTGCTGTCCACCTCGCCTCTAAGGTCAGCGGCCCTCTTCTGATATTCAGCAAACTTCCTTTTAAGCACCTCTTCCTTTTCTCTCCTTGCCTCAGGACTCAAAACAGCGGCCTGCTTTGCAAGCTCAGAGTCCATCCTTTTCAACTCCTCCTCTTCAAGGTCTATTATCTTCTGTCTGCTCTTGACATACTCTTCTATTGTAGCCTTGGTCCTCTTGCCTGCCTTGCTGTTGTCGAGGACCTTCTGGGCGTCTACATATGCCACCTTGAGTTCTGCGGCTACTGAAGATTTGATGTATAAGAAGAGACTGAAGATGCTGAGAATCAGGATTAGTCTTTTCAATTTCATAGCTCCTTTCTTAAAATAATGTACCTATAGAAAATTCCATCTGACTTTGCTTCTCTCCCTCTTTCCTGTTCAGGTTATATCCCCATTCAAGGCGTAGAGGCCCCACAGGGGAGATCCATCTTATCCCTGTCCCGGCACTGTACCTTATATGGTCAAGGCTTATCGGCTCATCATCATCGAACCCCTTCCCTGCATCAAAGAACAACAGGCCCTTTATCTTCGCCTCCTGAACAAGGGGAAATGTATATTCCATGTTGAATATCAGCTCCTTGTTTGCACCGATTATATTACCATTTGAATCCAGAGGGCCGGCCTTTCCAAACGCAAACCCCCTGATTGTATTAATACCCCCAACATAGAAACGCTCTCCAACAGGCAATTCATTGCCGCTGATACCTACTGCATATCCTAACCTGCCATGGACCGAGATGACGGTATCCCATATAGGATTATAATACCAGCTTGAATCCCCGATGGTCTTTATGAATTCATTATCGCCCCTCAGAAAACCGCCGGCATATTGAAAAGACACGGAGTTTCTCGAACCGCTGCGTGGGTCAAAATAATAGTCTCTGGAGTCCCTGTAGAGGGAAAGACCTGTGCTGCTCGTTGTAGTCTCCCCTATCTGCGCCTTTACAATATCGGAGGCATCATCTGCAACATTAAAGATATTCAACTTTTCAAATTTATAGCTTAAGGTTCCACCTGTATATTCTGTAAATGACTTCCCGAGCGATATCGCGCCTCCCTTCCTCCTCTCGCTATACGTAGTAAAATCCCGCTTTGTATTAAAGAGATCAAGGGTGCCTGATACCGGATAGTCAAAAAGATAAGGCTCCTTAAAGGTAATATCGTAAGACGTCTTCCTGCTTCCCAATTCAATCTTTCCTTTTATTAGCTGACCCCTTCCGAATAGGTTCCCCTCTGTTACATCAGTAAGGGCTACGAACCTGTCTACAGAGCTGTACCCGCCCCCTACGCTAAATGTGCCTGTCGATTTCTCCTTCACCCTTACATTGAGATCCATCATATCCTTCCCCACCTGCTCAGGTGTGATCTCAACCGTCTCAAAGAAGTTCAGGTTATTGAGCTTCTGGAAGCTCCTTTTGAGATCCCTGGTATTGACAATATCCTGCTCAGTAACCTTTATTTCCCTTCTTATGACCTTGTCCCTTGTCTTGTCATTGCCATATATATTGATCTCTCTGACCCTTACTTGGTCCCCCTCATTAATATCAAAGGTAATATCAACACTCCTTGTCTCCCTGTTACTGGACATCTGCGGGACTGCTTGAGCAAAAACGTATCCTTTTTCGCCATACATATCCGTTATCGCCAACACATCCTTCCGCAAGAGGTCCCTTCTTACTATATCGCCTCCCTTGCTGCTCAGCTTCTCCCTCAGACCCTTGGTGCTTATTATCTTGTTCCCCCTAAAACCGATCTCCCTTGTGGTAAATTGATCCCCCTCGATTACAGGATATGTTAAGGTAAACTGTTTCCTGTCCTCGCTTAAGACCACCTTTGGTTGGCCCACCTGGACATCCATGTAGCCATTATTCAGGTAGAGATCTTTGATGCTATCAACATCACTATTTACCAGATCCTTTTTGTATAGGCCGCTGCCGGTAAAGTAGGAGATTATCCATCTGTGTTCCGATGAGCTGATAGATTTTTTAAGCTTCTTACTGTCTATATTCTTGTTCCCTTCAAAGATAATCTCCTTTATCTGTGCCTTTTCCCCCTCTACTATATAAAATATGAGTGATACCTTATCATCTTGCAGCACCTTGATCACTGGCGTTACCCTGGCATCGTAATATCCTTCCTCCTCATAAAACCGGACTATCTTATTTATATTCTCCTTAATCTGCTGATTATCGATAAACGATTCAACCTTTATATTCACCTTTTCCTTAAGCTTGTCTGCTTCTACCTCCTTATTTCCCTGAAAGACAACCTCTGTTATCACAGGTTTTTCCTTAACCGCAAATATAAGGTTTATGCCCCCTTCGGTATCCTCAGAATCGATGCTTACGTCATCAAAATAGCCCATCTGAAAAATTGTTTTAAGGTCTTCCCTCGCGGCTGCCAAAGAAAAAAGATCACCTTCGCGGGTCTTGATCCTTGTCTTTATAGTGTCTGTCTCGATACGTCTATTCCCCTTGATCTCTATTGATTTTATCCTGGTTTCCTTCTCTGCGGCTGAGACGTACCGCAACGCAAGAAAGAGCAGGAGGCAGATGATCAAGCAGATAAACAGGGCTGCTTTTTTTCTCATAAACTTGCGTATATTATCATTTTTGGAAAAATATGTAAAATGGAAAGGGGCCTTGGTTGTAACCCTTCAGTAAGGCGTGGCAGCGGGAACCCTGCGGTCCTCGGCCCAGTGATACATCCTGTGGGTGTTTTCATCAAAGATGTCCTGTATGCTTGATATCGATACGACCTATGAAAAGGGGAAACCGGAGGTCAATATCTATATAAAAAGGGACCGGGCAGCAGATATGGGGGTAAGCCCTTTGGCTGTTGCCTCGACGGTAAAGGCCCTCATAGCAGATAACGATCCTTGCCAATCTCCAGCAGGATAAGAAGGTCTTAGGCGAGGCGATATCTGAGATGACCCGCCCGATACTGATGACGACCTTTGCAATAATCTTCGGCATGCTCCCTATTGCGCTTGGGGCCGCGGCCGGTGTGGAGTCTCGTGCCCCTATGGCAGTCGCTGTTATTGGTGGCCTGGCGACCTCGCCCTCCTCACCCCTGTTGTAGTGCCTGTAGTCTACACCCTTCTTGATGATCTCAGGCAACCCAAGGCCTGGCGAATCCTCAGATGGCTGCAGCACAGAAAATCTGCATCCTAGACTTGCGAACTTCTTTTTTTTCTGCAATAATTACTAAAAAAATCAAGAGGATGATATGGCAAGGCTTGGTGTCAATATAGACCATGTGGCAACGTTAAGGCAGTCGAGGGGCGGGATTGAACCTGAACCGATAGCCGCGGCCATTATTGCTGAGATGGCAGGGGCGGATGGGATTGTTGTCCATTTAAGAGAAGACAGGAGGCATATACAGGACCGGGATTTAAGGATTTTGAGGGAGGTTGTCCAGACCAAACTGGATCTTGAGATGGCGGCAACAGATGAAATGGTGAAAATAGCGCTTGAAGTAAAGCCGGATATGGTGACCATTGTCCCTGAAAGACGTGAGGAGCTGACAACTGAGGGGGGGCTTGATATCTCCTCTATTCGGGGGAAATTAAAGGATATCATAGAGCTCCTTCATGAGGGTGGAATTATTGTAAGTCTTTTTGTGGACCCTGACATAGACCAGATCAAGGCGTCACATAAGATAAATGCCGACTATATAGAGATCCATACCGGCAAGTACGCCAATGCTAAGCGGATAAAGGATGAAGACAGGGAAATGGACGCGATTACCCAGGCAGCAAAGTTTGCCTACAAGCTGGGGCTTGGTGTAAATGCAGGCCATGGCTTAAATTATAGAAATGTGAAGAGGCTAACCCAGATAAATGAGATCGTTGAGTTTAATATCGGCCATAGCATCATCTCAAGGTCTGTCCTCGTAGGACTTGATCGGGCAGTAAGGGAGATGAAGGAGCTGATAAGTTGATCGTTGGGATAGGAATAGACTTAGTAGACATAGTCCGGATGAAGGGGGTATTAGAGAGATGGGGGGAGAGATTTATTGAAAGGGTCTTTACTGAGGATGAGAAAGAATACGCCCTTTCCAGGAGATACCCCCATATACACTTATCCGGCAGATTCGCCATTAAAGAGGCGCTTTTCAAGGCGATCGGAGGAGGCACTAACCCCTGGATCTGGAAAGAGGTAGAGGTCTTCAATGATAGAGGCGGCGCCCCAAAGATAAGATTATATGGGGGACTCAAAAGGCTGATATCCAAGAAATTTATTACCTCTGTCCATATAAGCATATCCCACGATCATGCCTATTCTATTGGGCAGGTGGTATTGGAAAAGAAATAGGCTATTTTCTGCCAAGCCCAACATATTTCAATCCCAGCTCTTTTATCTTGTTTGGTTCATAGACATTTCTAAGGTCAATAAAGATAGGTGATTTGATCAAGGATTTGACCTTTTCAAGATCAAGATTTCTGAACTGATTCCATTCAGTTAATATTATCAGGGCATCGGCGCCATCTATAGCCATGTAAGAATCATCGCAGTAGGTTATATCTTTTAAAACCTTCTTCGCCTCATCCATGGCAGCCGGATCATAGGCATTGATCTTTGCGCCTGACTTCTGAAGGGCGTTAATAATCTCAATGGAGGGTGCATCCCTCATATCATCCGTATTAGGCTTAAAGGAAAGGCCTAATATGCCGATCGTCTTTCCATTTAAATCCCCGACTGCTTCTCTTATCTTTTCGACCATTAACGTCTTCTGTCTGCTGTTCGCCTCAATTACACCCTTTAAGATCTTAAAATCATAATCCTTATCCCTTGAGATCTTAGACAGGGCCAGCACATCCTTCGGGAAGCAGGAGCCGCCATATCCGGGGCCTGGGTGGAGAAATTTTGAACCAATACGGCCGTCCAGTCCCATCCCCTTTGCAACCATGCGGACGTCAGCCCCTACCTTCTCACACAGATTGGCGATCTCGTTGACAAAGGTTATCTTTGTCGCAAGGAAACTGTTTGATGCATACTTTATCATTTCTGCTGTAGGGACATCAGTGATAAGGAAGGGGGTCTCTATGAGGTATAATGGACGGTAGAGATCCTTCATTATTGCTACGGCCTGCTGACTTTCAGCGCCGATCACAACCCTGTCAGGACGCATAAAGTCTTCAATGGCAGAGCCCTCCCTTAGAAACTCCGGATTTGAGACTATATCAAAATCTATGCTCTCCCTCTGGGATCTTCCGACTATCTTGCGCAGCCTTTCGCCGGTCCCGATTGGTACAGTAGATTTCGTTATTATTACCTTGTAGCCGGTCATATGTTTTGCAATTGTCTCAGCTACCTCATCCACAAAGGATAGATCTGCGGACCCGTCTTTCATCGGAGGTGTACCAACAGCAATAAAGATCGCAAGGGCATTATCTACCGCCTCTCCTATGTCTGTTGTGAAGGTGAGCCTCCCCTCCTTTATATTCTTTTTAACCTTTTCCTCAAGTCCGGGTTCATATATAGGGATGATCCCCTTTCTCAGGTTTCTAATCTTTTCGCCATCTTTATCAATACATGTGACCTTAAGGCCAAATTCTGCAAAGCAGACACCTGTAACAAGACCTACATAACCTACGCCTATAACAGATATATTCACAATGCCTCCCTGTTAAATAGAACGACCCTATTTCTACCATGTTCCTTTGCAAGATACAAGGCCCGGTCTGAATTTCTTATCAGATCTTCAAGGGTGTCGGCGTCCTCGGGAAATGAGGCAAGCCCTATGCTGACAGTAATGCTGCCTCTGTCTTTTTCACGCACAAAGGCAAAGTCAATTTTTTCTACATCCCTGCATATCCTCTCTGCGATGGTCTGGGCGCTACTCTTGGTCGTCTGGGGGAGTATAACGGTAAACTCTTCACCGCCATATCTGGCTGCCACATCTATCGTTCTAATAGTGTTTCTCATGCAGGCGGCAGCAAGCTTTAAAGCCTCATCTCCGGCAGGGTGACCGTATCTATCATTGAAGGATTTAAAATGATCGATATCGATCATTATTAGTGAAAGGGGCAGGCCATGCCTTTTTGACCTCTCTACCTCTTCGTGGAGCCTCTCCTGAAAATAGCGGCGATTCAGTAATGTTGTCAGGGGATCGGTGATAGATATCTTCTTCAACTCCTCGAAGCGCATAAAAAATTCAGATCTCTCGATAGCTACCGAGGCGTAAGAGGCCACGGATTTTAAACACCTTAAGTCTTCCTCTGAAAAGACATCACCGGTTATCTTATCAGAGATGTTCAGGATGCCTATGGTCCGATCTTCAAGTTTTAAAGGGATACTCATAAACGACTTTGTCTTATATCTCGGCCGCTTGCTGCGCTGTACCCTATGATCACTTTCGATATCCCTTACAAGTATCGGATTTCCCTCGGCAAATACCTTTCCCGCAATGCCCTCGCCTGGTCTTATCCGCAGGAGATTCACGATCTTTTTGTCTATCCCTCTTACGGCCTTCACTGCCAGTTCCATCTTGTCTCTATCCAAAAGCATCAGAGAACCCTGTTCAGCAAAAAGGAGGTCTGTCGTCTTTTCCAGGATCATCAAGCAGACCTCTTCTGCTTCCAGGGTTGATCCTACGGATCTTGAGATATCAGCAAAGACAGCGATCTCTTCCAGGTATCTCCTGTTCTTTTTTCTTAAGATCAGGTTCTCAAGTATAATGGCTGCCTGGTTACAGAACATTGATATCATATCAATGTTCTCCTCGTTAAGTTCTGTATTGAAGACGCAGAATATGCCCAATAGTTTATCTGTGTCCTCTTTCCGCAGAAGGGGAAATAGATAGACAGAACGTATCTCAACCGGGAGCCCTGCTTGTAAGATCTCAAAGGTTATATTACATAAGACCGGTCTCTTCTCATCTGCCACCCTGCCGAATATCCCTTTCGATGTATCCGATGAGAAAGATGAGATCAGACTGGCTGTCTTACCAAAGGCCTCCTTTGTCTTAAACAGTTCGTCATTATTATCCTTGATCATAATGGATGCGGAATCTATATTAAATATTATACCGAATGCATTAATGAGATTTCTGTATATCTGATCTTCTTCCGTAACAAACTCCATGTCGGAGATAACATTTAATATAGTCATAAGCCGGATAGATTTATCATGGAACCTTTCCTTGTGATATACCCCGTCAAACAGGTAATAGGCCAGTGTTCCGATGAACTTAGCTGAAGAACGGAGGAATTGAATGTCGTGAAATACAAGGTCCTTGGCTGAAGGGATAAGCGTTTCAGGATCGATGTTAAGTCTCCGGCATAGCCCTCTTAACTCTGAGAGCTCCTGAAAGGAGAAGAAGGTCTTACCGCCGAGGATAACCATCTTTATCCCGTTAATCTCAATGGGAAGAGAGAAGACGTGGAGATTTGCCGGACATTTAAAAAATATGGTTTCGTTTGCAGAGAGGGAGAGATTAATATTTTTCCCGCAATTGGCCTTGCATATCTGCATGCCTTCCTGGGTAGCCTCAATCAACTTGCAAAGGGGGTTATCATTTGCCGATTCTGATAAGAGCCGTCCTTTGCTGTCAAATAGGAGAAGGGACAAACCTACGATTTTTGAGATATCATTGCTTAGCCGATCCCAGTTAGATAACCTGATTATATCGGAAAGGTCACCCTCTGATTCATCTCCTCTTTGCATGAGGCAGTCTGTCCTTAGTAAGGTTTATCTATATTTTATCTATACAACATGACAATAAACATTAATGCTGCGATAAATTCATAGCATTAATTAATTGACATGTCAATATAATCATTTGGCAGAAAAGAGTTAATGCCTTGCTGGTCAGTTTAGATCACTTGCTAAAACTTATCAAGCTTAATAAACTTTTTTTTGATTAAACTGGTCAAGAGCGTTAAGCTGGATCCGACGAATAACAATGCACCCGTCTCGCTTGTCTTAATCTTGTCTGCCCATAGGTTCAGGACAATCCCAATGAGCAGAAGTGTACCGCACAGTGTTAGGAGATAGAATGTTATATTTCGTTTTTTCATGCCACACCCCCAAATCAGCAAATATATTTTTTTCAATCAATTTTAATGTACCTGCAATTGCCGGGCCAGACTGGAAGACTTGCTCTCCATAATATTAATATCCGCTCGATACATACGCAACATACTGGTTTTGCTGCTATATCTGTCATGCTATACATCAAGAGACACCCAAGAAAAGAAGTCTATGTGATCTATATATTTCCTGAACCGGAAACTGGACAAGAAAAAAGGGAATATGAGGAAAAATGTTTCACATAAATTCTAATTCTTGATCACTTTTGTATCCAGCTCCCCTTTACCGGCAATATTGCCGGATTACCCTTTAGCCTGCCTGTTGTCAATTCATAATTATACCAGACCTCAAGGTCATCTGTGTCGGAGAAACCATCCCCTGCGTAGATCCCTCCAAAAACGCTGAACCTTCCATGAATTAATACAGAACCTGTTGAATAGATGGCCCCATTGAGATTTATCCCCGATAGAGTTACAGGTACCCTGGTCTCCTCATCTGTTTTGCCTTCCCATGGCGGTGTTTTAACATCTATTTGAAGGCCTTCCGCCATATTTTCTACTACGAGGTTCCCATTGATATAAAATATCCCCTCCAAATAGCCTCTATTTATCCTCAGGGTTGGAATATTTAAATTATTTGGCGGGTTTTGGTCTATGGTGTCAACAAAGACAAACCCTTTACTATCGCCAGGATATACAGAGGAGATCACATCATTTAGTCCTTTTTTGTGAGCCTCATCTAATATACCATCCTGATACAGATTGCCCTCTCCATCCGTTGAATAATATCTTCCATATTCCTTTGAATATGCCTTAAGGTCATTGTAGTTCCAACTATCCAGCGAGATTTCATTTAACTGAAACTGATGTATGTTGTCATGCCCGAGATCTGAATAAGGCTCCTTGCAGTCGTTGCAGGACTTTTGAGAAGGAGATGCCGCTTCCCCTCCGATGTATATATCAAGCCACCCGTCTGTCCTGTTGTCCTCTCCGTAGCCTAAGCCATCCGGGATCGAGATCTGATTCTTTACTGGTATCATTTCCAGGTTATCTCCAAGGTTGCCGCTTCCCATTACCCTGATATCCCCCCAATGGACCTTTATCGGAACCAGGTTTATATCTGTGCTTGCTGACTGGAGTGGTGCGGTTAAAGGCGGAAGGGGGGGCGCTTTAATCTCCATGATGACCGTCCTTATTGTTCCGTTATTAGCCTCACCAATCGACTCAATAGTGCAGATGCCGCCCTCTCTTTTTGGGGAGTATACCTTGATAGACTTTATTGTACCTATCTTTTTGAGGGGATCCAAAACGAAGTCAAATTGATAGCTGTTGAAGGGGAGTTCATATTCAAGGTCAGGTTTATCTTCTGTTCCCGTAAACTGACTTATTCCCTCAGCAAGAAAGGTTGGTGTGCCATATGTATCGGTCAATCTTTTTTTAAAGAAATCCTCTGGTTTACCATTATAATTATTCTTAAAAGAACCACCCCCTTTGAACTTTTCAGGGTGGTTAAACCAGAACATCGCAACCTCTGTGCCCGCTTCTGCAAGGTTATTAGCCTCAACGTCATTCCGCTGGTTCCTTGCTATCATGAGATCATTTCCTGATGCATTAAATAAGATGCTGCCCAACATAGAGATAAGCAATAAAATGAATATGACGATAAAAAGCGAGCTCCCCTTGTCTTCTATCCAGGTTGATGTCCTCAATTTGTAGTGCATAATCCCTCCTTTTCATTTAAAGGTTTCTTAAGTATACGGATGATCTTATCTCTCTCTTCCGGTAACCATCATCGAATTTAAAGTCAGGATCAGCGCGTTCTGTCCTTGACCTTATGTAGATCTCTACCATTCTTATCACGCTGGTATCTGATACCGGCGATGGAATGATCTTACCTTCCCTGTCAAGATAGGTGATGTGAAGTGATTCGATGTTTTCCGAGAGCGGTTGCCCCCCTATGCGGGATTTCCTTCTAAGTGTAGTCTCCCCATCGCGAAGTTCATATGTGATATCCTCATTATCATCATCTTTGTCGTTAAAGTTGCCATCCCCATTTATATCTGCCAGGAAACGGATCTTTTTCTCTTTGGCCTCTACTATCTTCTTTACTTGCGTTCCATCTGATAAATATTTTTCACCATTAAATGCCTTGTCGGCAGGATCATATCCTGCCATCTTAATCTCCCTAACCATCATATCTATCCCCAGACTTGCATTCTGCTGGGCATCCAGGATTGCTGTCTGTGCCTGGTACCCCTTGTAGTGAGATATAAATATGTTCCATGAGGCTGTTCCCACGATAAGTGATATAAAGATGGTTATGACTATTTCGATTAGGGAGAATCCATTTTGATTTTCAATCTTCATCGGTTTCGCTCGTCTGTTTTTATTGTGGAGAGCGCTAAAGAACGCCCTATACCATTCTTATCAGTCCAGGAAGAGGCTACATCTATCCTTGCCATGCCGCCATTGAGGCTGATGGTCCATCTCCTCAATATACCCAAGCTGGTATCGCTGCCTGCATATATCCCATCGCCGGAGGACTTATCGTTCCCTGTTGAATCGCTAGTCATAGGTGTTTCCAACACCCCATCGCCATCTAGGTCGTCTAAAAGAAGGGATTCGAATTTTCCCCCTTTTTTTGATTCAAGCTTCTCCTGTGCCGCCCTTAATGCCCTGGTCATCTGATAGCTGGTGCCTATGGCCTTATCTGAGGCAGAGAACATACCGATGGTTCCTAGTATCCCAAAGGCCAATATCACCAGGGAAATCATTACCTCGACCAGTGAGAATCCATTTTTATCTCTTAGGATCATTCCCCCCTCCTTAGTTGATCTTTATTCTGCCTGTAACAATGACTGTTATCTTTTTTTCCTCACCAGAAGAATTTCCAATTTTTATTGTTGTCCAGCTTGATGTGGTGCCCCTTGGCTCAAAGGTGATGAGGTTTCCGCCAGAGGAACTTATGAGGTCCACCCCCGGATAATCCTGCCGGAGATCTCTTACCCTGCTAATAGGAGTTCCGGGATTTAGGGCCTTTTCAACTTGATATCTATCATTTGAAGGATCAAGCCGGAGGTTTACTTTCTCCCCTGAGGCGATAGCAAGGGTTCTTGCCCACCTAAGATCTGAGACTAGATCCCTTACTGAACCATTTAATCTGTAATGTGGGATCTGTTTAGTTAAAGATACGAACCCAATCGCCGCAATAATCCCTATGATGGCAACTACAATCATAAGCTCAATTATTGTGAATCCCTTATTATCCCTCATTCTCATCCCCTCCTCTTCCCATTGTATTCCAAGATTCATGCCAATAATTGGTAGACGATAACTAATTGATAGTTAAAGGGAAATTATAAATATTGAAGTTGATTGATTTTTTGATCTATGATCAATTGTTCATAGGGGGGTATGTCAATTTTGACTAAGAGGCCCTAATTTCAACGAAATTAATGGTATGAACAGGCGTTCATAGGGTAGGAACATATGGACATAGAGGGCCTTAACGGGTTTTCAAGGAAGGCTTTTCGGGATCTATTGATGGGTGTGATTCATTTGCCAGCGCTGTGAAGTCTTATCCTCTCTTTTTTTACACTGCTTTTTACCTCCATAGTCTCCTTAACAATATAATAATAGCCTCCAAATGGTTCTTTAGGGATTATATTTATTATTCCCCCTTTTACAAGATCATCAAGGGTCTCAGGGTCTTTTTTGTACGTCCCGATATATCTTTTTACCCCCGACTCAAGAAACAAGATATCCCTTTCAACTATTACCTCCCTGGTCTTATTTTCTATCTCCTTTTTTATCCTCTCATCCTCTGTCTCCTTGTAGGCCCTTTCTAGGAATTCAAGGGCAACTTCAGGGTTACCCTGCTCAACATATAATGTTGCCGCTAGTTGCGGGATATAAAAGGGACGTCCAGGCAGCCTTGAGACTATTGTCATATATTCGGCTGCCTTCTTGTAATCATCCATATAAAAAAAATGATTGAATCCAAGATAGAAGGGTATCTGCCAGACATCTGGATTTTCCTTCAGTCCTTTTTCCAGGAGGGCATTACTCAGATCTATCTTCTTGCCAAGGGCAGAAAGAATGACGCCTCCTACCTGATAGGCATAGTCAAATTTCGGATCTAAGGTAGTGATCACGTCAAGGGCATGATAGATCCAGTTATAACCTTCTTCTGAGATCCTCTTATCCCCTATGACCTGGATGGCTTGAAGCCAGATAATATCGGCTACAAGCTGATCATACCCCAGGGCTGCGGTCCTAAGATATTCGCCTTTTGGAAGGAACATGAACCTCTCTACGTGTCTGCTAGAATCCCTTATTAGCTCTATCTCTTGTTGGATAAAAAAGAGTGTTACTATAATAATGGGTAGGACAAATAATAGGATTAATGATCGTTTTGGCCAACACATATCTTAGTCCTCTTCAAGTTCTTTTATCCTGATAGGTATATCCTTTAAGGATCTGTTCATCTCAAATGCCTTTTTGAATTCCTGGATAGCCAGGTCTTTATCTCCTTTCGACTGATGTATTTCTCCCATCCGGAGATGTGCCATACCCTCTATCTGCTTTTTATCTGTCAGATTGCCGTCTCTATCAGAAAGAGGAGGTGTAATAGACAATAATCTTACAATCTCCCCATAGGCATTTAGAGATCTTTCAGTCTCTCCTTTTCCTTCATAGCCCTCACCCAGGAGCATATATGTATCAAATAGATAGACCATATCGGGGTGGGATCTCTTAATGTATTCGCCACCAAGAAGAATCGCACTCTCCAACTCTCTTACGGCATCATCATATTTTAATAGCATGATCATTGCCTTTCCAAGATCGTTCCGGAAGGATATATCAGCAGGATAGATCTCCTTTGCCTTTATAAATTCAGCCACTGAATCTTCGCGCCTATTCAGTTGCCATAAGGTCTTGGCCTTTTCATTATGATATAGCGCCGCTGCAGGTTCATATCCGATCGCCTTTTCAGATTCAACTAAAGACCGATCATACCATAGGGGATCTTTGGTAAGACCCCCCTTCCATCTTAGCATAACAGCGAGGAGATTATGATATCTCCCTGAATAGGGGGCAAACCTCACAGTCTCCTTGCTGAACTCGATTGCAAGATCCACATCACCCTCATTGGATGCCTTTTTTGCTGAATGGAAATATCCATCTGCGATAAATGGAGCTATTATCGCTATCATTGATATGGCTATTACCAGGGTCAAGATCATATATGAGGCCCATTTTCCGGGCCCGGGTATTACATCCTGAGCCTTTTCTTTTTCACTTGAAAATTCCCTTTCAAATCCCCCCTCGCCCCCCTTTGCTAAAGGAGGGATTATTATTTGTATATCCTTTGCTAAAAGGGGGAAATCAGTTATTTCCCCCTTTGAAAAAGGGGGATAAAGGTGGATTTTCATCATCCTTCGTGACCGGCAGGTCATGTGAGTTTCAATAATAGATTTGCTCTCCATCTTATTCATTTTGGTTATTATCCCGCTTAGCAGGAAAAAGGTCATCTGGATGGCCGGAACATCCCAATCAAAGTCTATAAGGGTGTGGATCAAAAATCCTCCAATTGCGGCCATAAGAAAGAATACCTTGTGCTGTTTTGACCTATCCTTCCGGATGATAGAAAATCCTCTTAAAATGGGATTAAGGACGAGCCAGACATAGGTTATAAATCCAAAGACCCCTAATTCTGCAAAGATCTGTAGATAATTGTTATGGGCATATCTGGAGTATACGCTACCGGCCTGGTATTCCTGTGCCATAGCCGCATACCCGCCTAATCCTGCACCTATTATGGGATGATCGACTATTATTCTTGCAGTTATCCTCCAATACTCGAACCGATCCTTAATTGAATCTATTATATTAATTTCGCTGTACCTTATGAGGAGGTATACGAAAATAAGGGCAAGTATAGGAGGGAGGATCAAAATATACCTTTTTTCTATCTTATTATAAGCAATATAAATCATGATTATGATAGACAATAGAATAAGGGTTAACATTCCTCCTTTTGAAAGGGTAAGAATAAATGCGGATAAAAACAAAAGAAAAGATGTGCCTGACCAGAGCTTTGTTATCCTCTCCTTTGAAAATAAGGCAAGATAAAAAGAAAGAGGTATTAAGATAATCAGGAATCCGGCGAAGGCATTTACATTTTGAAAGGTAGAAAAGATCCTATCGATTCCAGAGAACCTCTGATAAATGCCATATAATGATGCGGCTATTCCCGATACGACCATGATCTTTATGATCCTCTTCAGGTCTTCTTCGTCTTTGGATAATGCCTGGACCAACAGGTATAATATAATCCCGTTTAATAGGATCAAGATCTTCTGGTGACCATTAAAGGGATTAACAGTATAAAATAGCGAGACAATATTTATAAATGCAAAGGAGAGGACCGGAATTGCTATATATCGGAATTGAGAGATCGACTTGCCCAGACTTATCCCCTGTAAGGACCAAGATAGTAGAAGGAAAAGAGTGGCAAGGTGGATGATAGTAATACCTAATACCGGAGAAAGGCTGAACAGGTAATTACCGCCTCCAAGGAGGGGAAGGAGCAGAATAAGAAGGCAGAAAAACAAGGTGAAACGGTCATGAGCCATAAGTTCACAAAAGAATCATGAAAATTCTATTTTCAGGTGAAACATCCATGCCTACAAGTCGGCACAAAGGGGGGATTTCCAGGTAAAAAAACAGGATGGCTTAGATCATCAGGTAGTGGCATCATTTACGCTATTCTGGAGATCCCTGTCCTGGTTATAGGTCCATCTGTCGCAGGTGGCATCCCTATCTATATCACCAACTGCAATAGATGTAAAGGTCGTACTTGTTACAGAGGCAGCGGCATCAGTTGCCGGTATAGTGCACCCCCCAGATGGTGTAATGGATGGTGTGCCTGAAAATAATGAATTATTGTAGTAATATCCGTACCTTGTACTGCCTGTTGGAGCCCATCCGAGTCCTACAAAATCGGTAACGTAGGTATCTTTCTCGGCCTTATAGGCTTCGGCAACATTACCTATAGCCCCGAGGTTTGTCTTTGCCTCTGATTGCTTGGATTTTGCTTGAAAAGTAATAAAAGAAGCAGATGCAAGCACTGCAAGGATTCCAATAATAGCTACTGTTATCATAAGCTCAATAAGTGTAAAACCAGTTGAAGATCTCATTATAGGAAGGACCCTCGCTCGTTAAAAAACCAAAGAATCCCCGCCAAAAAGGAACGGGGATTCTTTGTAAAAGATAAAGATATAGATTAGCAACCACCGGTATCTACAGCAACATCATTATTTGTATTATTCAGTGCCCTTTGTTCGTTATATGTCCAGCAATCTTTACCTGTTGTTTCGGCATCTACATCACCTTCTGCTGCTGCAAGGAATGCTGTTGAAGTTGTAGCCGCATCTGTAGCTGTATTTTGTGGGGCATATGTTACTGCAGGTACCTGAGCAAGATCCAGCAGGTTGCCATTATATCCATAGTCATAACGCGTTGTGCCCTGGGCCTGCCATCCAAGACCTGTCCAGTCTGTCTCATAGGTATCCTTTTCTGCCCTGTATGCCTCGGCGGTTGTCCCTATCGCCCCCAGGTTTGTCTTTGCCTCAGCCTGCTTTGACTTTGCCTGGAATCTCAAGAAATTTGGTATTGCTATAGCTGCCAGGATCCCGATAATTGCAACCACTATCATCAACTCGATCAGTGTAAAACCTTTTTTGTTATGCATAAATTTAAATATTTTAAACATCGATCTTACCTCCTTGCTTTGGTTGTTTAATAAGCTATGTATCCTACCTGTATGGGAATATAGCAGTTTTTATGCCAGAATGTATAGCTAAGCCTTAATTAGAAAAAGGTCTCTAATAGCAAGCAGTTATAAGCAACGCTCCCTTTATTAGGCATATAGAAACCATAATATGTATTGGCGTTATTTGACAGGAATTGACAAAAAATGACACTAGGAGTTGCTAATGGATGGTCTTTCCGTCTGATTCCTGGGATGTAGACTTATCAAAGACAGGTTGTTTTTTATCTCCTATTATTGCATTTCTTACCCTTTCAAAAGATGCCGGTTCCCCAAGGCCTGAGTCCTTAAACCTCTTTAGCAGCTTTTCGTTCTTTGGATCCAGTTCCAGGGACCTAATCCATTCCTCTTTTGCCTCCGGGACCAGGTTCTTTTTAAGATATATCTCGCCCAGATGTTCATGTATGACCGGGTCATCGGGTATAAACGAGACCGCCCTCTTAATTTCTATCAGCGCCTCATCTGTCCTTCCCATCTTAAAATATGCCCATCCAAGGCTGTCTATATAGTATCCATCATCAGGTGTTACATCAATTGCCCTCTTGATAAGAGAAACTGCCTCTTCGAGGTTTGTCTCCCTTTCTATATAGGTATAACCCAGATAATTTAAGGCGTTGGCATGTTTTGGGTCCAGTCTCAGGGTCTCCTCCATCTCTGATATGAAATCCTGAAGCCTGTTCATCTTATCGTATGTGGCACCAAGATTAAAATGAAGTTCAGTATTCTTTGGATCAATATTGATACCTTCTCTGAGGGACTTTACTGATTCCTCGTATCTCTCTCCCTGGAAGTATATAAGTCCTAGAAATAGATAAATATCAGACCTCTTGGGGTCGATTGCCTTTGCCTCCTCCCAATGCTTTATTGCATCCGCCGATCTTTTTAGTTTATTGTTTAGGAAACCCAGTCTTATGTGCCCCTCAATATATTTTCCATCTATGGCAAGGATTTCGTTATATTCTTTTATGGCCTTTTCATATTCCTTGTTAGATTCATACAGTGATGCCAGATAACTCCTTATCTTAAGATCAGATGGCCTGGCCAGGCTTATCAGCCTTATCTTTTCAATCGCCAGCGGATAATCCTTTTTCTCGGCCAGGATCAGACCTATCTTAAGTTGCGCATCTAAGTCTCTCGGGTTTCGTTCCAGGATCTCTCCAAGCAGGGTACGCGCCTGGTCATACATCTTCACTTTGAGATATAGATCCACGAGGTGCGACCTTACTTCCATGTTATGGGGGCTAATCTCCTTTATTATCTGTTCATATAAAGCCCTTGCATTATCAAATTCTCCCTTGACCTCATATATACTTGCCATACCTGTATAGGCAGGCTCAAAATCCCTGTTTGCCTCAATAGCCTTTTGGTAATATATTTGGGCCTGATCATACTGCAATCTTTCAAAGGCTATCCTTCCTATAAAATAATATCCCAGTGGTGAGGAGGGTTCAGCATTTATCCCCCTGTTTATCACCTCCTCGGCCTGGTCATACATCTTTAAATTTGCGTAAATTGTTCCCTGGTTAAGATAGGCATCAATAAGGCGTGGATCGATCCTGGTAACATCTTCATAAATCTGAATTGCCCGCTCCGGCTGGCCGGATCCTGTATACAGCCGGGCGAGGAGCATAAGGGTCGGGATGTGGCGCGGATCCGTTTTTAATGCTGTCTCCAGATAGGAGATGGCCTTCTTTAAATCCCCCTTCTTTGCCCAAAGGGTTGCCAGATTCACAAGAATAACGGATGAGCCCTTATCGAAGGAAAGGGCATTTGTATACTCTGTTATTGCATCATCATTTTCATTGCTTATCTCATGCTGGTAAGCCAGAATAAAGTGGTAATAAGCCATTGACTCAGCCTCCAGCCGGGGAGATCCGACGGATACCTCATCGTTTCCAGGGAGAGGTTGGCTTCCTGCTTGGATTAGCCCTCCATTTCTTTGAATGGATGAGCATGAGACAATGCTGACAACCAGAAAAATATAAAGAAGAGATCTCTTAATCTTTTCCATCCTTAACCTGATTGATTGTCTTAATTTAATTAGAACACAGCATTAACATCTGGTCAAGGTAAATCATTGAAATCCCTTATCTTTAGTTTGATAGAGATGGCGCGGCGGTTTTCTTTAGATTAGGTGGATGATGTTGGGGCATCTACCTTTTTCTTATCCTCCTCCTTAGAAACCTTCTCGTCCTTTGGAGTTATGTCTATAGCATCAGCCTCTGCCATCCCTTTCTTGAATCCCTTGATGGCCTTTCCAACGCCCTCGCCTATCTGGGGCAGTTTCCCGACACCAAATATGATGAGGATGATCACAAGGATGATTATCAGCTCCGGCATTCCAATTCCAAACATTGTTCTCTCCTTTTATAGCGATCTATAACGTTACTTTATCTTGAGGAAAATAACTATATCACTTACTTTTTCCTGTGTCAAATCTTATTCTCTATTTTAAGGGGCTTGCGTCGCCCCCTCCACCGGCAAAGCCGAAGCGAGCATCCGGCTTGGCCGGTGCAAGCGCGGGGTGTGGGGGCATCGGAGGAGCAACTGCACCGCACGGGCCCCTACAGATGATCGTCGCCTCCCCCTGGGCGCTCGCCTTGCTCGCTGGGAAGATACCCACGCGCCTGCCCCTGAGTATCTACTAAAGTATTTACTTCCTAGGCATGGTGTTGATCAAGATCCTCGAATCTTGTATATCGGTCCAGAAAGAGTAGCGGGACATCGCCTGTTGGGCCATTTCTATGTTTTCTGACCAGCACCTCGGCAATCCCCCTCCTCCCGCATGTGCAATCATTATCCCTGGAGCATTCACAGGGTTCATATACCTCCTTTCTGTATATAAAGATTACAAGGTCGGCATCCTGTTCTATTGCCCCTGATTCCCGTAAATCGGAAAGCATAGGTTTCTTGTCGCCGCCCCTCGATTCCACGGCCCTGCTTAACTGGGATATTGCAATAACAGGCACAGACAATTCCTTTGCAAGGGCCTTCAGAGATCTTGATATCGCCGATATCTCCTGTTCCCTTGTATCCACATCTCCTGTCCCCCTCATTAGCTGGAGATAGTCTACGATAATCAGATCAATTCCATGTTCTGCCTTGAGTCTCCTCGCCTTTGCCCTCATTTCAAGTATAGAGACGCTGGGGGTATCATCTATAAAGATCCTGGATTCAGTGAGCTTGCCGGCTGCCTCAGTCAATTTTTTCCAGTCAGAAGGGGCAAGGTAACCGAGTCTCAGCTTGTGTGCATCTACCCTTGACTCAGAGCAGAGCATCCTCAGTACGAGCTGCTCCTTTGACATCTCAAGGCTGAATATCGCAACGGCACCCCCTTTTTTTATTCCTATATGCTGGGAAATACAGAGGGCGAATGCAGTCTTTCCCATAGATGGCCTGCCGGCAACAATGATCAGGTCAGAGGGCTGAAGCCCTGAAACAAGCTTGTCAAGGCCTCGAAATCCTGTATCGATCCCCCTTAGACCTCCTTCTGATATCCTCTCCAGTGTGAGAAAGCACTCCTTAACCCCATCCTTTATAGGGATAAAGGATGGCCTTATCTTCCTTTCTGAGATGGAGAAGATAGATCTTTCTGCATAATCAAGGAGTTCCTCAACCCTTTCAGTCCCGTCATATCCGAGGGAGGCTATCTCTGTAGCCACATTTATTAAGTTCCTGAGCAGCGCTTTTTCATGCAGTATCTTGGAGTGGTATCTGATATTTGCTGACGTGGGAACCGTATTTACCAGGGAGGAGAGATAAGATGCACCCCCAACAAATTCCAGTTCATTTTTCCTCCTAAGGCTGTCTGTAAGCGTGACAAGATCTACAGCTTCACCCCTTTCATTTAAATCGAGCATACCTAGAAAAATCTTCCTGTGCGCCTCCTTGTAAAAATCATTGGGAGTTATGATCTCAAGGGCAGAATTTAATGCGTTGTTATCAAGCAGTATTGCACCCAGGATAGACTGTTCAGCCTCGATATTCTGAGGCGGAAGTTTATGGACGATGAGGTCTGTTGAAGCCACCCGATTATTCTCCTTTGGTGAGATAGATTATCATATCTCTTTTATGTTTATCCTTTTTCTTGTGCCTTTTTTACAATCTATCAGATAGATCTCATTATTACTGATAAGTTCCTTATCAACGATAACACCTTTATCAATATTATATGATCTGGCATATTTGATCAGATCGTCATTGCTTAAGTCCGGCATCTGAATAACCCTGGAGCCGTTATCTCTGAGCCTTTGAGCGACCCTAAAAAGCTCACCGGATGTACACTCACCATTTGTAATTATAAGGTCTACGCTTTTATATTCAACCCCGATCCTTATCTTGTCAAGCAGTATCTGGAGGCGCTCTAAGTTAAGTGCAAAGCCCGTAGATGGACAGTCAAAACCAAACCCCCCGATAAGGTTATCATACCTGCCTCCGCCGCCGAGTTCATAGCCGATACCCTCAGAGATTATCTCAAAAACCATTCCAGTATAATAGCCCATACCTCTCACCTCGCCAAGATCTATGAGGATATAATCCTTAAGACCGTTTGAAGTCAGGATGTTGAATATTTCTTTCAGGTTCTTAATGCCTTCCATATGACCGATACCCTTAACGAGCATTTCCGCCTTTTCTAATATATCGCTCCCCCCGAGCAGCCAGGGTATCTCACTGACAAGGCCTGTTCCCCTTAATCCAATCTTCTCTCTCCTTAATATCTCCTTGAGCCTTGATGTATCTTTCCTTAGGACTGCCTCGTGAATCTCAGGTCTGGCACCTTCTTTTATACCTGTCCGGGACAATATCTCGTCAAAGAAACCGATATGGCCGATGACGATCTTGAATTCTCTGATGCCAAGCCTCTTCAGGGATTCTATGGCAACAGATATAATCTCTGCATCTGCCTCCGGTCCTTCAATCCCGATCAGTTCCCCCCCAATCTGGGAAATCTCCCTTTCCCGTCCTGCATGTTCATCCTGATGGCGAAAGACATTTTCCGAGTAAGAGAGCCTGATGGGTTTTGGATGATCACGCATCTGCATTGCTACCATCCTTGCTATCTGAGGGGTTACATCCGGTCTTAGGAGCATCAGCCTCCCGCTTGAACGGTCAACAAATTTGTATCCCCTCTCCAGGAATTCCTCGCCAAGACCTATTGATATGACATCAAGATACTCAAAGACAGGGGTAATTACCTCCTGATACCCCCAGCGTGAAAAGGTATCAAGGATAGACCCTTCTATAAGCCGTTTCCTGAAGGCTGCTTCCGGAAGAAGGGACGTAACTCCCCTGGGTGTTGATGATCTTTGATTTTTAAAAGGCTTCATGGATTGTATTAGGTTAAGGTTTAGGTTGAGGTTAAGGTCAAAAGATCTCGAACCATATTTACTTTATCTCAACCTTATCCTCAGCCTTAACCTAGTTATAATCTTATCTGTTCTACTGAAAGGACATTCGGTAGCCCCTTGATCCTGTTCAGGAGTTCAGCTGAAACAGGCGAATCTATTCCTATCACGGAAATAGCCTTCCCCCCGGCTACCTCTCTACCGAACTGCATCCTGGCTATATTGATATTGTTGTCTCCGAGCAGTGTGCCGATGGAGCCAATTACTCCGGGTTTGTCATTATTGGAGAGTATCAGCATATAACCTTCCGGTATTACTTCCACAGAGAAGCCATTTATCTCTGTTATCCTTGCATCCCTGTTGCTGAATACTGCGCCTGAGGCACGCCCCTCTCGACCCCCTGTCTTTACCTTTATGGAGATTTGATTCGAGAAGTCCCCTGCATCAACGTTCTTAACCTCCTCCACCTCTATGCCCCTCTCCTTGGCGATAATAGGGGCATTTACGTAATTTACTGTATCTTCCAGGATAGGGCTTAGCAGACCCTTTAAGAGGGCAATGGTAATGGGAGCAGTTGGAAAAGTTGCCGCCTCACCTTTATATTCAATGGTTACCTTCTCCAGTCCTCCTTTATAAATCTGGGACTGGCAGGAACCCAATTTCTCAGCAAGTGTCAGATACGGCTGGATCTTGGGCAATACCTCCTGGGGGACGGAAGGGATATTAACTGCATGCCGTATCACCCCTCTTACCAGGTAATCTGCTATCTGCTCTGCGACTGCAAGGGCAACATTCTCCTGGGCCTCGGTGGTTGAGGCTCCGAGGTGTGGAGTGCAGATAAAATTATCAAGTGTAAGGAGTGGATTTGCGGGGTCTGCAGGCTCCTTTTCAAAGACATCAAGCGCTGCGCCTGCTATCTTTCCGGACTTCAGGCCCTCATAGAGGTCATCTTCATTAATTATGCCACCCCTGGCACAATTTACTATTATCACACCATCCTTCAACTCCTTAATAGTTGACTTGTTGATAAGGTATTTCGTCTCATTGGTAAGAGGTGAATGAATGGTTATTATATCAGCCCTCCTGTAAAGCTCCTTCATGTCTACAAGTTCAATCCCCATATTCTTGGCATTCTCCTGTGACAGATAGGGATCAAATGCGACAATATTCATCATAAGTCCTCTGGCAAGCTTCGCAACATAGCTGCCTATCTGACCTATTCCGATAATACCTAAGGTCTTGTTATAAAGTTCTACCCCCATATATTTGTTCTTCTCCCATTTTCCGGCCTTTGTAGAGGCTGTGGCCTGTGGGATCATCCTGGCCAGAGACAGGATCATGGCTATTGCATGTTCTGCAGTAGTTACCGTATTGCCGCCAGGGGTATTCATTACAACTATGCCCCTCTTGGTTGCAGCCTGCAGGTCAACATTGTCTAATCCAGAGCCTGCCCTCCCGATTACCTTCAGGTTTTTAGCAGCATTGATCACCTCTGCTGTAACCTTTGTGGCGCTCCTTATTACAAGTCCGTCATATTCGGCTATCTCTTTTAGTAGATCTTCTTTGGTCAGTTTGGTCTTGACATCTACTGTAAGACCTGCAGATCTTAAAATCTCCACCCCTTTATCTGAAAGCTTATCGCTAACTAAGACCTTCAATCTATCCTCCCTAATTAACAAGGTTGAGGCTTAGGTCAAGGTTAAGAATTTCCTAAACCTCAACCTAAACCTTAGCCTTTTTTCTCCTTGACCTTAGGACTTCATTAAGATTTCCTGGGCCATGCCGACACCTGAGCCGAGCTTGACCGGATACCCCATCCCCTTTAATACCATCTCCACTGCGGATGCAGCTATTATCACGTCGAATGTATCAGTATATCCCAAATGGGCAATCCTGAATATCTTCCCCTTCAGATGGTCCTGCCCGCCGGCAGCGGTGATCCCATACTTTTCTCTCAATGTCTTGTAGATGGCCTGGCCGTCAAAACCTTCCGGGGCATTGACAGCAGTCAATGCGTCACTTGGGGATTCCTTTGGAAAGAGCGAGAGCCCCATGCCTAACATAGATTTCCTGGTTGCATCTGCAAGGAGCCTGTGTCTTGAAAAGACCTTTTCAAGACCCTCTTCCTTTAATATCCTCAAGACCTCCTTTAGGCCGACGATTAATGAAACCGCTGCAGTATAGGCGGTCTGGTTCTTTTGCTGGTTTTCTCTTTCTTTTTTCAGGTTGAAATAAAACCTCTGATTTTTAGCTTTTTCCGCCAATCTCCATGCCTTCTCGCTGAGACTCATAAATGCAAGACCTGGCGGAAGCATAAGGGCCTTCTGGGAACCTGCAATAACAATATCGAGGCCCCACTCGTCAGTCCTGAGGTCAAAGACCCCGAGACCGGTTATTGCATCTACGACCAGTATCGTATCATCGTGCTTTCTAACTATTTCAGCAATTGCCCTGGTATTGTGGGCAACACCTGTGGATGTCTCACTGGCTTGGATATATACGGCCTTTATTGAGGGATCATTCTTTAAGGCCGCATCTATCCTTGCCGGATCTACGGCATAGCCCCACTCGACCTTTAACTCTTCTACCTTTACTCCATAGGCCTGACATATCTTCATCCACCTCTCGCCAAACTTACCTCCATTAACAACCAAGGCCTTGTCTCCTGGAGAGAGGATGTTGGTTACCGATGCCTCCATGGCACCCGTTCCGGTTGATACCAGGACCAAGACATCGTTTTTTGTCTGGAATAGCCACTTTAACTCTTCCCTCACTGATCCAAAGAGCTTTGCAAATTCAGGCGCACGGTGATGAAGTATAGGCAATGCCATAGCACCTAATACCTCTGGCGGAATAGGTGTGGGCCCCGGGGCTAATAGATATCGCTTCTGCATATACTACTCCTTTCGTATTAATAATCAATTATGACGTATGAAGCCTTTTTTATTATCACAATATCTTATCCTTGTCAAGGCGAACTCTCAGGAAGGGTGTGCGACAAATTTATGGGTAAAGTTCTCACCCTGCGGTCCGATTTTCCCAAAATTCCTCCCACCGGCTACTGATCTGAGTGCAGCGTAAGGCAATGATGGCATTGGCCCCTTGGACCGTCCATCTCATGCCCGACTG
>JACRHA010000020.1 GCA_016234185.1 Nitrospirota bacterium | reverse complement strand
GGATGGCAGGAATTCGGTTCTATCGCCCTTTTACTAATCACCCTGGGCATTATGCGTATTATGGCCATCAGGTATTCCCCGGCGACGCCCAAAGAATTTACACGCCTGTAACATGCCCTTGAGGTCGGTGTAACAGAGAGAGAATAGAATGGGCCACAAATAGGGAGAGAGAAATATGGAAGGTAAATCTCAAAAATCAAAACAGAAGGGAGGTGAGGAGAGGATGAAGCATAAGACCAAGAAGATCAAGCCTAGTCTGTTGAAGGCAATCAAAAGAGAGGTTGCCAGGGCCATCGGTTAAAAGGCCATTAGAGGCTTAAGGCAAGGCATAGAAAGAAGATAAGGAAGTGAATAAAAACAAAGAAGGAGACTATTAATGAGACTATTCAGTCTGATATCAGCCATACTGCTCAGCTTGATGATCCTGCCGGCGTCGGCATGGTCAGGATCAGCAGACGGATTGACCGATCTGCTGATTGAAAAGGGTGTCATCACAAAGGATGAGCTAAAGGCCCAGCAGAAAATGCGCTGGCTCAATGTCGAAGGACGAATCCAGGCCAGATATACGTGGAATGAGAACGACGACCCTAAAGATAGCACAAGCGAATTAAGTGTCCCGCGGGTCCGCTTCGGTGCCTCCGGAAACGCCTTTAAAGATGTGGAGTATAAATTAGAGATCGACTTTATTCCGGATGCCAAACAGAAAGAAACCTTGACGGCCAACACCACTACTGGAGCCGTCAGTTCTGCGAAAGGGGACATTGAGTCTGCTACCAAGGTCAGCCTTAAGGATGCCAAGGTGGTCTTCACTCATTTACCGTATGCCTATCTGACGGTTGGGCATTTTAAGGTACCATTCTCCCGTCAAGAATTAACCTCATCAGGGAATCAGCAGTTTGTGAACCGGGCCGAGATAAATAAAGAGGTTCAAGGTCGTGATGTCGGTTTTATGATTGGCGAATATAGTGGGAAGAAGATGTTTGAGTATGCAGTGGGTGCCTTCAACGGAACGAAGACAGCGAACAAGAATGACAACACTGGTTTTCTGGTTGCCGGCCGGATCACATTCAATCCCTTTGGGGAGATGAAATACTCCGAGTCCAATATCGAAGGCGAGTCTTTAAGGCTCTCACTAGGAGCGAATGTGCAGACCAATAAGATCACCACCTCCGGGACGAACAAAAAACTTGATTTTAGCGGAGGCAGCGATGATCTGGATACAGATACCACCAAATATGGGTTGGACCTGGGTATAAAGTTCCTGGACAATGCCTCGCTCTTTGCGGAGTATATCCAGTCCAAGTCCGAGCCGGAGACCGGAACCGATGTGAAGGCCAAGGGGTACTACGTACAAGGCGGATACTTTATCCTTCCTCCACGCCTCGAAGCTACTGCCCGTTATGAGCAGTATGACCCCGATGATTCCGCAGACAATACCTCGGATATCAGATGGACCACGGTGGGGCTGAACTACCTCTTCAAAAAGCATGACTGGAAAGTCCAGGCCAACTACGTGATCAAGGACGAAAAGGATGATCCCACGACTGGTAAGAAGAAGGACGATGACACCTTCTTGCTCCAGCTTCAGGTGAAGTTTTAAGGATTTTTTATAGATTTAATATGGATACAACACAGAATCAACATAAAGGAGGTAAATAGCATGGATCAAATGAATAAGAAGCTTCAAAAGATCATTTTCCTTGGGATCATGACAGGATTCATCATGTTTTCCTGGCTTCAGCCCGGAGTAGCGGCTGATCTGATCAAGGTGGATGGCTCAAGCACCGTGTTTCCAATTACCGAGGCCATGGCCGAGGAGTATCAGAAGAAAAACCCTGGCATCAAGGTTACTGTCGGGATCTCGGGTACCGGAGGGGGTTTTAAGAAGTTCTGCAAGGGGGAGACGGATATCTCCGATGCCTCCCGCCCCATCAAGCCCTCTGAGGTAGACTTGTGCAAGGAGAATCGGATTAAATATATTGAGCTTCCAGTAGCCTTTGATGGACTGGCCGTGATGGTGAATCCTCAAAACAACTGGGTCACAAACATGACGGTAAAGGAGCTAAAAAAGCTCTGGGAGCCTGAGGCTCAGAGTAAAATCAAGCGCTGGAACCAGATCCGTTCCGAATGGCCTGACAAGGAGATACATCTCTTTGGCCCTGGCGTCGATTCAGGGACATATGACTATTTTACCGAGGCGATTGTCGGTAAGGAGCATTCGAGCAGGGGCGATTATACATCGAGTGAGGATGACAATGTCCTGGTCCAGGGGATTGCGAGCGACCCTTTGGCCCTCGGATTTTTTGGACTGGCATATTATGAGAATAACAGAGAGAGGCTGAAGCTTGTGGGGATTGATGATGAGAACCTGACCAACGGAAAGGGGCCGATCCTGCCAAGTTTCGAGACTGTAGCAAATGGGACATATCAACCACTGGCCCGGCCTATCTTTATCTATGTAAATAAAAATTCCGCAGATCGGCCAAAGATCAGAGAATTTGTTAAATTTTATATTACTGACGGGCGTCCCCTGGTCAGGGAGGTCGGCTATATCCCTCTTCCAGATAAGGTCTATGACCTTGCGCTTGTTCGTTTCGAAAAGCGGGTTGTGGGGTCTGTCTTCGGAGGCAAGGGTTCCCAGGTAGGCGTAACCCTGGAGAATCTGTTGAAGGCTGAAGCAAAGTAGATTGTTTCTGTCGCCGCAATATCAATGGGTTAAAAAATATGTCGACCCTCCTCATGACCTTGGTGTTGCGGCATTTTTTACCCTCGATGATTGATCCAAGGGTGACCTTCTGTTATACTTACCTTTCAGATATCAGACGGATTTGCACCCTTCATGAAAAACAAGAAGATCCTGATTATTGAGGATGAACAGGATATTGTTCGCCTGCTTACCCATTACCTTCAAAAAGAAGGGTATAATCTTCGGACAGCGAGTGATGGGATAAGCGGTCTTCAACTGGCCCGAAAGGATATACCCCATCTTATTATCCTGGATCTAATGCTTCCGGAAATGGAAGGGTTGGAGATCTGCAAGCGGATTAGGACGGATCCCAAGACATCCGCACTCCCCATCATTATGCTGACCGCAAAAGGGGAGGAATCGGATAAGATAATAGGCCTTGAACTGGGGGCTGATGACTATGTCACAAAACCATTCAGTCCAAAAGAGCTGGTGGCCCGTGTCAAGGCCCTGCTCCGCCGCAACGAGCGCAAAGACGAGGAGCCTCCTTCCTACATCTATGGTCCCCTTGAGCTGAATCTGGAAAGTCATGATGTAAAAATTGATGGCAAAGAGGTCCACTTAAGGGCCAAGGAGTTTGACCTGCTGGTTCAGCTCTTAAAGAACAAGGGGAGGGTTTTGACACGTGAGGTGCTGCTTGATATTGTCTGGGGCTACGATTCCGATGTTACAACAAGGACAGTTGATGTCCATGTCCGCCGGCTCAGAGAAAAGATCCCATTCTTAATCGATGCGATAGTAACTGTAAAGTCTTACGGATACAAACTCAGGGTGGAAGAGAATTAATATGGTATACCCTGAGGTTGGTTTCACAACGACAAGAAATATGAAAAGATCGGGCTAAAGTAAGGTTGAAGGTTGGTGGTGGGGATGGTAGAATCAATGAGAGATATATGAAGGTAGATACAGGAGAAAAGAGATATTCTATACCCATAGTCGGGATGAGCTGTGCCTCCTGTGCCAGCAGGATAGAAGAGGGTCTCTCTGGCTTGTCCGGGGTGAAGAATGCCTCTGTCAACTTTGCGGCAGAGAGGGTTTCGCTGATAATAGATCCGGAGAAAATAAAACTTGGTGATATTGTCAGTGCTGTCTCTGATCTCGGGTATGAGGTAAAGACAGATAAGGCATCAATCCCTATCTCCGGTATGTCATGCGCCTCATGTGTTTCAAAGGTAGAGTCGGCTATCAAAGGGTTAGGTGGCGTCATCTCTGCCCAGGTCAATCTTGCTACAGAGATGGGGAGCGTCGAATACATACCGACTATCACCTCAATTGAAGATATAAAGAGGGCCATAATTGATATAGGCTATACACCTCTTGAGGTCAGGGGAGAGGGGTTAGTGCAAAAGGGAGAGGAACTTAAAGAGCTTGAGTATCAAAGGCTTAAGAGGAGGTTTATTATATCGCTTCTTTTGACCATCCCGATATTCCCTCTTATGTACCATGAATATATAGGGCTTTCTCATCTTCCAAAAAATCTTATGTTAATGCTTCAGTTCATTCTTGCCACGCCTGTCCAGTTCTGGTGCGGGCGGCAGTTCTATAAAGGTGCTATCTCTTCGGCACGGCATAAGACAACCGACATGAATACGCTGATTGCCGTAGGCACATCCGCGGCATACCTATACAGCATTGTTGCCACATTTTTCCCCTCCTTCTTTGAGGCCGGAGGTCTGTCTGTTGATGTCTATTTTGACACATCTACGGCCATTATTACGCTTATCCTTATGGGCAGGCTCCTTGAGGCCAGGGCAAAGGGCCAGACATCGGCTGCCATAAAGAAGCTTATTGGGCTACAGGCAAAGACTGCCAGGGTTATACGCGATTCATCAGAACTGGATATTCCTATTGAGGATGTAGTTGTTGGTGATATTGTGGTGGTCAGGCCCGGCGAGAAGATCCCTGTAGATGGGATTGTGATTGAAGGTTATTCTGCTGTAGATGAGTCGATGATAACAGGAGAGGGCATACCGGCTGAGAAGGAAGCAGGGGACAAAGTGATTGGAGCAACTATCAATAAGACAGGTAGATTCAGGTTTGAGGCGGCTGCAGTAGGAAAAGATATGGCCCTCGCCCGGATCATAAGGCTTGTCGAGGAGGCGCAGGGATCAAAGCCGCCGATTGCAAGACTTGCAGACCTGATTGCCGGCTATTTTGTCCCATCGGTAATTGCTATGGCAGGGCTTACCTTCTTGATCTGGTTTATATTCGGGCCAGATCCACGATTCACACATGCCATGCTCAACTTTGTCGCAGTGCTGATCATTGCATGTCCATGCGCCCTTGGTCTCGCTACGCCAACATCTATAATGGTTGGTACAGGTAAGGGGGCTGAATCGGGTATCCTTATCAGGAGTGGTGAGGCCCTGGAGAAGGCCCACAGGATAAATACCATTATACTTGATAAGACAGGCACCCTGACAAAAGGGGCCCCTGAGGTGACAGATATTATCCCTCATGGTATAAAGAAGGAGGAACTACTTTCCTATGCGGCAAGCGGCGAGAAGGGATCAGAGCACCCACTGGCAGAGGCGATAGTAGGCCGGGCCAAAGAGGAGGGTATCGGGATCTATGATCTTGAAGGGTTTGAAGCCATGCCAGGCCATGGGATAAAGGCCGGGATAAAAGGGAAGAGGGTCCTGATTGGTAATATAAGGCTTATGGAGGATGAAGGTGTTGATATCAGCCGGGCCAGGGGGGAGATTGAGAGGTTTTCTGATGAAGGAAAGACAGGGATACTAGTCGCCTTAGACGGGGTGATTGCAGGGATAATTGCTGTTGCCGATCAATTGAAGGATAACTCTATCACTGTGGTAAGATCCCTCGAAGGGTTGGGGATTGAGGTTATTATGCTGACAGGTGATAACAGGCGCACAGCAGAGGCAATTGCAAAAACAGCAGGCATAAAGAGGGTTTTTGCAGAGGTGCTTCCTGAAGATAAGGCCGCCCACGTAAAGAAATTGCAGGTCGAGGGCAGGATCGTAGGGATGGTTGGAGACGGGATAAATGATGCGCCTGCGCTTGCCCAGGCTGATGTGGGGATAGCCATCGGGACCGGCACGGATGTGGCTATGGAGGCGGCTGATATAACCCTGATAAGCGGTAGTCTGAATGGGATCGTTACTGCCATGGCCTTAAGCAGGGCCACCATCAGAAATATAAGGCAGAACCTCTTCTGGGCCTTTATCTATAATATAATCTTGATCCCGGTTGCAGCAGGCATCTTATACCCCTTCTTTAAGTTGCTCCTAAATCCGATCCTTGCTGCCGCCGCAATGGGGATGTCATCTGTTAGTGTTGTAAGCAATGCACTGAGGCTTAGATGGTTTAAACCACCCCTCCTTTGATCTTTAAATGGTGGGGAAAATCCGGTAATGTGGAGGAGAAGATGTTAAAAGGGGCGAAATGGTTATTATCTGTAGTTGTCCTGATATGTACAATGCTTGTTATCCCGCGATGGGCATACACCGCGCTTATATATGTGGGAAATCAGGATTCAAACTCTATTACCATTATTGACAGCACAAAAAGATCTGTTATTGATACCATCCCCATATCAGGGTCAGGGCCGCATAATCTTGCCATATCAAAGGACTGGAGGTTTTTATATATTGCCAATAGCGGATCTAATGACCTCCTGATCATGGACCTTTCCACAAAGAGGCAGGTGGCCAGGATGCCTACAGGGGCATTTACCAGCGATGTGGCGCTATCGCCTGACGGAAGATATCTATACGTTGTAAACAGCGGCTCAAATGATCTTGCTATCATAGACAGCTTCACCTTTACACCTGTAGGTTTTATTCAGGTAGGTTTTAAGCCCGCGGAAGTAATCTTCAGCCGTGACGGGAGATATGCCTATGTTACCAACAGCGGCTCATCGGATATCAGCGTAATAGATACAAACTCAAGAAGCATCGTCACCTCTATTTTTGTTGGCAGGGATGTTATGGGGATTGACATTTCACCAGACAACAGGGAGTTATGGGTAGCCGTTAGAGGAGAGGGTCTTGTGGCTATTATCGATACTGCAACGAATAAGATCGCCGACAAGATACTTGTAGGGACTGACAGCTACGGTATTGCAATTAGTCCTGACGGTAGATCTGCATTGGTATCAAGCAGAAATAATAATAGTATATCCAGGATAGATATATCAACCAGGCACTTGATATCTTCTATACTTGTTAATAGAAGGCCTGATCTTATTGCCTTCTCCATTGACGGCAGGGAGGCCTATGTGACAAGCAGGGAGGGCGGAACAGTTGAAGTTATCGATATGTCAATAAACAGGGTTGCGGCAACTATATCTGTGGGGACAGGTCCCCATGGTATTATTGTGAGGAGATAGACAATGGATGATAAGGCCGGGTATGTTTCCCCGATGAAGATCCTGACACGCCTTTTCGGCTATATCCGTCCCCATTTTTCATTAATGGGTTTTGCCGCAGTCCTTCTGGTGGCGGTTGCCGTGGTCAACCTGACCATGCTCTGGATCGTGAGGGATATTATCAATTCCCTTTCCGGCCAGAATCCGGGCAAAGGCCTGACTTATTCCATCCTTACCATCCTTTCCCTGTTAATCCTTCAGGTGCTGTTTACCATGGGTCACAGCTATCTGGTTGCCTTAATCGGGCAACGGGTGATGAGGGATTTTCGCAACCGTCTCTTTGAGCATTTCACCGGCCTGTCAATAAGCTTCTTTAGCAGGCGCCGTACAGGGGAGATTATGTCCAGGCTTACCAATGACGTGCAGGTCATCCAGAACTTCTCTACAGATGTCCCTATCAATATGGCAAAGCAGCTGGTCACCCTTTTAGGTGGAGTGGGGATCCTCTTCTATCTTAACTGGCGGCTCTGTGTGATGATCCTGGCCATACTCCCCATTATAGCCTTGACCGGGGTGTTCTTTGGACGCCGATTAAAGAGGCTTTCAACGGCAATCCAGGATACCCAGGCCCTGGTCTCCACTACCATAGAAGAGGTGGTTTCAGGCATCAGGATAATCAAGTCATTTCTAAATGAATCCCACGAGGTCCATCGCTTTAAAGATCATGTGGATATGACAGTAAGAATGGCGCTGAGGCGGGCGGGTGTTATGTCAATCTTCGTACCGGTTATAACCCTTATTACCTTTGGGTCGGCAATGGGGATCCTCTGGTATGGGGCCAAACAGGTTCGGTCAGGCATAATTACACCCGGCGACCTTATCGCCTTCCTGCTCTATGCCGGTATCCTGATCGGACCTTTCGGGGCATTTGCCCATCTCTTTTCCCGTGTAAAAGAGGTCCAGGGCGCTACCCGGAGGGTATTTGAGATATTAGATACAAAGGCTGAAGTAGTGGACCTTCCAGGCGCCATAACCTTGCCATCTATTGCAGGGCATGTGGTATTTCATGATGTGAGTTTCGGATATGATCATGGAAGTGAAGTGCTCCATAGTATATCCTTTGAAGTTATGCCAGGCACAGTAGTGGCCCTTGTCGGTCCCAGCGGATCAGGGAAAAGCACTCTCATTCAGCTGCTCCACCGCTTCTACGATCCATCTGCAGGCTGGATCGAGATCGATGGATATGACATTAAAAAGGTCAGGCTTTCCTCCCTTTACAAACAGATAGGATTTGTCCCGCAGGAGACCTATCTCTTCGGAGGGACCGTCCGCGAGAATATCCTTTACGGCAGGCTGGGCGCAGCCGAGGAGGAGATGATACAGGCAGCCCGGGCGGCCAATGCCCATAATTTTATTGCCCGCCTACCTAAAGGGTATGATACCCCGGTGGGTGAAAAGGGTGTCCTGCTGTCCGGAGGAGAAAGGCAGAGGATTGCCATTGCAAGGGCGATACTTAAAGATCCCAGGACCCTGATCCTGGATGAGGCCACATCCTCTCTGGACAATGAGTCGGAGGCCCAGATCCAGGAGGCCCTGGATCGTCTTACGACCGGAAGGACCACGTTCGTGATCGCCCACCGCCTTACCACCATCCAGAAGGCAGACATTATTTTGGTTATGGATCAGGGCCGCATTGCGGAGACGGGAAACCATGATGATCTAATGAACCAGCGCGGACTTTATCACCACCTCTATACCCTGAAACTGGCCAACATCAGGGGTTGATTTAGATTATTTAACGATTGTCCCGTGCCTTGCTTATTTCCCATGATTTTGTGATAATTATTTGAAAACCAAGGATATGAAGGCAGCCACATCAAAAGAGATGCAGTTGATCGATAAGAATGCGATCTCCGGGTATGGTATCCCGGGGATTGTGTTAATGGAAAATGCCGCCATCCAGGTGGTAAGGGAGATGGAGGCAAGATACGGGGAACTCTCCGGGAAAAAGATTGGTGTCTTTGCCGGCAAAGGGAATAACGGGGGTGACGGCCTTGCAATTGCAAGACATCTTATAAATAGAGGAGCTAAGATCTCTGTATATCTCCTTGCCGGGGAGGACTCGGTAAAGGGGGAGACCCTGACCAATCTTGGGATACTGAAGAAGATGGGCGGTGAGGTAAAGGATATAGACTCCTTTGACCTGAAGGCCTTGAAGACCACTATATCCCACTCCAATCTGGTTGTTGATGCGATCTTCGGCACAGGTCTCACGGAGGATGTAAAGGGACTCTTTGCCGATGTCATATCATTGGTCAATTCTTCCGGGAAACCGGTTGTTTCAGTTGATATCCCCTCAGGTATATCAGCAGATACCGGCAAGGTGCTGGGTACTGCTGTAAGGGCTGATTTAACCGTAACATTCGGCCTTCCCAAGATCGGCCTCCTGGTATATCCGGGAGCAGGATATACAGGTGAGCTTAAGATCGTTGACATCTCCATACCGAAAGGGATGAAAGAAGCGGAATCAATACAAACAAATCTACTTACGATTGAAGAGGTAAGAGGGATGGTCCCTGAGAGGATGGCAGATTCCCACAAGGGATCCTTCGGTCATGTGGCGGTCATTGCGGGCTCTGTCGGCAAGACAGGCGCTGCTGCCATGACGAGCCTCGCTTCTCTTAAGGCAGGGGCCGGCCTTGTCAGCCTGGGTATCCCGTCAAGCCTTAATCAGATCCTGGCCCAAAAGCTGACAGAGGTGATGACATTCCCTCTGCCTGAGGGGAAAGAGGGTCATCTGGGCAGCCTTGCCGAGGATAGAATAATCGAGTTTCTCTCTGACAAGGATGTTGTCGCAATAGGCCCCGGGATATCAACGGATAAGGAGACGCAGGAACTTATCAGGGGGCTAGTTAGAAGGGTTACCCTTACCATGGTTATTGATGCCGACGGCATAAATGCCTTTGCAGGATATACAGATCTATTGAAGCATGCGAGGTCACCATTAATCCTTACCCCCCACCCGGGTGAGATGGCCGGATTATTGGGTCTTTCCGCTTCAGATGTACAGGAAGACAGGATCGGGATCTCAAGGAGGTTTTCAACAGAGCATCATCTCTACCTTGTGCTGAAAGGGGCAAGGACTATTATTGCCGAGCCTTCAGGGGCCGTATATATCAACCCGACAGGAAACCCGGGCATGGCAACAGGAGGCACAGGTGATATCTTAACCGGTATTTTAGCAGGACTTGTTGCCCAGCATATCGATATAGGCAGCGCTGTCAGGCTTGGTGTATTTCTCCACGGACTGGCTGGAGATCTTGCGGCCAGGGAGAAGGGGGAGACGGGGATGATCGCGGGTGACCTGATGGAGATGATAACAGAGGCAATAAGGAATATAAAAGGAGCCTGACAATGTCGATGTGGGATTTAACTATTGGTTTTATCTATCTAGTCTTGATTATGATAATGGCGATGATGATTGTCTCATCTTTCAGGAAGGCACTTATAACGGTAAGTTTAAAGAGGTTGTGCAGTAAAGTTAATGGAAGAGTCTCTCAAAAAGGGTTTAGATCATTCCCCAGGTTTGATGGCGAGCATGGGAGCAGGAGGGTCGCTGTCTTTTTTCATATTGCAAAGACAAAGAAGGCGCATCCTGCTTATCTTCTTTGTACAGTTGCCGTTGACCTTCCGTTCAAACTCTTCCTTTTGAGGAAGGATGAATTTAAATACCTTGAGGGGTTTAATGTTGCGAGCGAAGTTGGCGCCCCTTTGGAGGGACTAAAGGATGGGTTTAAGGCATGGTCGGATGATGGCAAGGCCGCAGGCCTGATCCTTGATGACAGCGGCCTGAAAGAGGATATGGACTCACTTGCCGAATTTCCTTCCCTTCTATTTGGGCCTGATCATATTGTCATAGGAAAGCAGTATGAAGGGAGGAAGGATCTTTCTGCTGACAAGGTGGTTCAGAAGTTGTCAATTATAGAAAGGATGGCAAAAAGGACCGAGGCCTTATGCAGGAGGTAGATACCAGATCAGGGTACGTTTGTACAGTTGTGACAGTCTCTCCTGAAGAAACCAGGAGGCTTGGGGAGATTATCGGAGGCCTCATGACGGGAGGGGAGCTGGTGGCAATAAATGGGGAGCTTGGATCCGGTAAGACGGTTTTTGTAAAGGGCCTTGCCTGCGGCCTTGGGATAAAGGACAAGGATGTCTCAAGCCCCACCTTCATCTTTGTCCGTGAATATAGAGGTCGACTCACGCTCTATCATGCCGACCTGTACAGGATTAACAGAGCATCTGATATAGAGGATCTCGGTCTGTTTGATTTTATCGGCGGAGAAGGGATCATGGCTGTCGAGTGGGCCGACAGGGCGGGGGATCTCCTCCCTGATAACAGGATAGATATAGAGCTAATATATCTGGGCAATGACAACAGAAAGATTGCCCTTAGAGGTTCAACAGGTGTGCATGAGAAGATCTTAAGAGATGGCATTGCCATGTTTTTATCTGGATGCAGGGATGATGAATAGACCTGATACGCTTGCTGCTATGTTCCTTGAGTTGGTAAGGGACATAAAGGAGGAGTTTGCCTACCAGTCTGCTATGGGGATGACCGAGACAGAATCAGAGCCGCCCATGCTACCCAGGATAAACTTCACCACAACCCTGACATCTATCAGGGCGGAGATCGGCGACTGCAGGAGGTGCAAGCTTCATCTTAAGAGGAAGAATATAGTCTTCGGTGCAGGAAATGTTGATGCCCGGCTCGTCTTTGTCGGAGAAGGCCCTGGTGAAGATGAAGACATAGAAGGTCTTCCTTTTGTAGGGCGGGCAGGGCAGCTTCTGACTAAGATCATAGAGGCGATGGACATGAAGAGGTCTGATGTATATATCGCAAATATCGTAAAATGCAGGCCGCCTAATAACAGGAATCCTGAACCTGATGAGATCGATAGCTGCATCCCTTTCCTTAAGAGACAGCTTGAGGCTATTAGTCCCCTGTTAATAGTTGCCCTGGGGACATTCGCGGCCCAGACGCTGCTCGGATCCAGGGAGAGGATATCGCAGATGAGGGGGAGGTTTCATTCATATAATGGCATAAAGGTTATGCCTACGTTCCATCCATCATATCTCTTGAGAAACCCGGATGAGAAGAGGGTGGTTTGGGAAGACATGAAAATGGTGATGGAAGAACTGAAAAAGATGGAGCCGAAATGAAGAGGCTATGGGCCCCCTGGAGGATGCAGTATATAAAAAAGGCAAAGGAGGGCGGGTGTATATTGTGTGAAAAACCCAAAGAGGACAGGGACAAAGAAAACTATATACTCTACAGGGGTGTCCATTCCTTTGTGATGCTGAACACCTATCCTTATAACAATGGTCATCTGATGGTATCACCCTATGCCCATTCAAACAGCCTGGAGGCGCTGTCAGATGATATCCTCCTGGACATGTTTAAGGTTACCAGCCTTTCAACATCTGTGCTCAAAGATGCCTTTTCCCCTGAAGGTTTTAATGTAGGCATGAACCTTGGCAAGACCGCAGGGGCAGGGATTGACGATCACCTCCATATACACATAGTACCCAGGTGGAATGGCGACACAAGCTTTATGCCTGTTATCTCCGAGACCAGGGTGTTACCCGAGCACCTAATGGATACTTACCAGAAACTTCTGCCTCATTTTAAGTCATTGACCTGATAAATAAGGGATTGCGAAACTTCCCACATCTTGACAGAAGTCCAAGAGTGGATTAATGTTACCATAACATTCTTGGGTTATATCCTGATGCCGGTATTTCATAGCAACATGGCAGCTGGATCGTAATAACCTGGACAGGCAACTCAACCACCAGGCAACCATAAAAATGGGTGCATCATGCAACCCGATATCAGGTTTACATCCTTTCTTTTTAATCTTCAGGCAGAGGATGAGATCTGTCTTCCTCCATACAAAGGCTCTACTTTCAGGGGAGGTTTTGGTCACGCATTTAAAAAGGTGGTCTGCGCAATCAGGGGAAAAGAGTGTGTTGAATGCCTGCTTAAGACAAGGTGCATATATTCCTATGTCTTTGAAACCTATCCCCCTGAAGACTCAGAGATCCTCAGAAAATATGAAAAGGCGCCTCATCCTTTTATAATAGAGCCGCCCCTTGAAGAAAAGAGGTTTTACAAGCCGGGCGAAACTATCTCCTTTAATCTCATCCTCATAGGAAAGGCCATCGATTATCTCCCGTACTTTATCTATACCTTTGAGGAGCTGGGCAGGATAGGGATAGGGAAGGGTAAAGGTAGATATGAGTTGAGAGAAGTGAGATGCGAGGGTAAGGAGATATATAATTCCTCTGATAGGAAGCTCAAGATAATGTCTCCAGATGATCACTCCTCTTTATTCATGGGCCTATTGCCTCAGAACTCAGAACTCCAAACTCCAAACTCATTACTCATAACTCTGAACTTTTTAACCCCCACCCGTATAGTTGTAAATGAGGATCTTGTTGTTGACCTTGAATTCCATCATTTAATAAGGAGCCTGCTTAGGCGTATCTCCACGCTTTCTTATTTCCATGATGGCAAGAGGCTGGAACTAGACTTCAAAGGCATAATACAGAGGGCACAAGATGTAATAGTTAAAGAGAGGGATACACACTGGCATGACTGGGAGAGGTATTCCGCAAGGCAGGATGTAAGGATGAAGATGGGCGGGATATTAGGAAGCGTTACATTCTCCGGCGATCTCGCGGAATTTATGCCGTATATCCTTTTAGGGGAGCATCTGCATGTCGGCAAGGGGACGAGTTTTGGGCTGGGGAGGTATGAGATTATTGGAAAGGCCGGCTCACCTAATTTGAGCAAGGAATCCGGTGTAGTGTGAGACCTGGGATCTTTTCAAAATGTTTGTCCAGGGTAAAGACTGAACAACCATGTTCTAAGGAAAGGGAGGCTATGGCAATATCTGAAAGGGGGAGGATGAGACCCCGCCTTCTTAGTAAGGCAGAAAGCTCTCCTATCCTAATCCAGATTGTCAAGGTGCACCCCAAAAAGGGGAGGACAGACATACAGGAAAGGATCTCAGTCTTTTCGCTCTCCGTACGGACTCCTTGCAGGACCTCAGCGATCTCCACCCCTGTCAAGAAAAGAAGCCTTTTCTGTATAAGCCCGGCAAGGCTGAGTTTTTCTGGTGAATCAGGGTCATTAAAGAACTTGATCCATACCGAGGTATCAGCGACGACGCCGGAGTTTGGCATAGAACACCTCATGTTCTTTCATACCTTTAAGTTCCTCCTCCTCCATCTTTTCCCAATCCAGATCCAGATGAAGCTTTCCGCTCAGCGAAAGGAGCTTATCAATCTTCTTCTTCCTAATATGCTCCTCAATTGCCTCGCAGATGGCCTTTGTCTTCGTCTTCTGGCCGGTCCACCTCATGAGCTCACCGATCAGCTCATCAGGGATATTCAATGTGGCTCGCATTTATCACCTCCAATGTATGCTCTAAATATATGCTTTATTTATGCATCTGTCAAGCAATCATCTGTCCCCGGTAGGTGGAGATGTTTAGAAAACAGGGCGAAAAGATTTCCATGATTTACAGAAGGTCTTAAAAATGATAGGCTTGGCCTTGTAATTAAAGGAGGTATATTCCGTGGAAGAAACTGATCAGAGGGAATATCAGACGGTAATACTCGGGGCGTTGCTGCGTGATGTGGGGAGGATATCCCATAGAGGGTAGATAAAAAATGGTCGCCAGGGGACGGGGTTTGGATTGGGGGCGGTATAGTGTCATAATTGTAATTCCTCTATAATCGGAATACAGATAGGGAGAAGATATGCAAAGAGAATATAATGAGCTAATAGAAGATTTTGTTAAACTCTTAAAGGAGGGCTTCAGTGATCGACTTGTTTCTGTAGCGCTTTTTGGTTCTGTGGCAAGAGAAAGGGCAAAAAAAGAGAGTGATATTGATTTATGTATAGTTATAAAGGATCTGCCCATGAGCCGTTTTCAGAGAAATAGGCTTATTTCTACCCCCATATCATCCTTAAAAGAAATGACCTCTTATAAAAGGCTCAGAAGTCAAGGATACCTCCCTGATATCGCCCCGATCCTATATACCCCTGGAGAGATAAAGGAAACAAAACCGATCTTTTTGGACATAGTTGATGAAGGGGAGATTCTTCTTGATGATGGGACACTTAAGAACAAGCTGGAGGATATAAGAAAAAAAATGAAGGCTTATAATTCCCGGAAGATAACACTCAAAGATGGGACATGGTACTGGCTCTTAAAGCCGGGTATGAAATTGGGAGAGGTTATAGAGCTATGAGGACTGACCATATCGGGTTTGCATATATTAAAGATGCAAAGATCATCGAACAAGAGGCAAGGGAATCCCTTGATAAAGGACATTACCACAGGACTGTAAGAAAATGTCAGGAGGCGGTAGAGCTTGCCTTAAAAGGCCTGTTAAGGCTTGTTAGCATTGAGTATCCCAAATCTCACAGGGTCGGGACAGTATTGCTTGAGTCAGGATTGAAAAATGAGGTCAGGCTTGAAGATTTAAAGAAGATTGCTGAGATATCAGATGAACTGGCAAGAGAAAGGGAGACCGCTTTTTATGGCACAGATGAAGGCCCTGCCGGAGAACTCTTTACAGAGGCTGACGCCAAAGAGGCATTAGATATGGCGGCTTTTATTATGAATTTTATAGATAGGCTATTAAAAAAACATAAGATGATCTGAAGATGGAAACCGATCCTTTACTCTACTGCAAGGTTAAGGAAGAAATAGATACTTACTGAAGAAAACCCATAAAAGAAAGGCTCACCTGGCTTGAGGCCCAGATGGAATTCTTCCATAAGGCGATGCCAAAGAAGTCGAAGAAAATCAGGGAGAAGATGAGGAAGGGAAGTTCTAAAGGAAAATATGGGGAAACCCGGTTCGGGATAAGGGTGGAGAAAGGAAAGATAATTTTTGAAAATGAATTTTAAATCTTGAATATTGAATATGAATTTAATAAAAGGGGATAATAATGAACGACCTTAACCAAAGGGAATATCAGACGGTAATACTCGGGGCGCTGTTGCATGATGTGGGGAGGAAGGCGAAATGATAGACGACAATATTTATAAGTTAGCCATTGCAGGATATTTCCATGATATAGGAAAGTTTGCCGAAAGGTCAGAAGTCAAAAAAGATAAGCCTGCCGAACTAGAACTAGGCTTTCATGCAGATGAGAAATTTTTGAACGATAACATGGATCTATATCAACCGCATTATCAGGGTAGATATACCCATAGGCATGCTGTCTATACTGCGGCATTTATTGATCATATTGAAAGGTTCTTACCTCAAAGGCTTAATAAAGGAGAGTGGGGCCTAGGCGATTCCTTTATGAATCTTGCCGCAGGGCATCATAAGCCAGAGACACCTATGCAATGGATCGTTGCCATGGCAGACAGGGTCAGTAGCGGTTTTGACAGGGATGAGTTCGAGAATTACAACAAGGAGATAGGAGTCAAAGATTACAAAAAAACGCGACTACTTACAATATTTGAGGGAATAGAGATAGACGGAAAGTGGAAAGAGGATGATCTTGAGTCTTACAGTTTCAGGTATCCTCTCAAAGAACTCTCGCCGGACAATATATTTCCGATAAAGAGAGAAGGAGACCAATCGTTGGACGGAGATCAGGCTTCAAGGGAATATAGGGATCTCTTTTTCAATTTTGTAGACTCACTTGGAAAACTGGAACACAAACAAAATATTCCTTTATGGTTTGAGCACTTTGACAGCTTGTTCATGATATATGCATCTCACATTCCTGCCGCAACAGTTGGTAAGGTGGTACCGGATGTCTCCCTCTATGACCATTCAAAGACAACTGCTGCATTGGCTTCTGCCATTTATCTGTATCATAAGCAAAATAATAGCATAGAGATAGAGAACATCAAAGACTATGAAGATAAAAAGTTTTTAATGGTAACAGGGGATTTCTATGGCATCCAAAATTTTATTTTCTCAGAAGGAGGTAGTACAAATAAGGCATCTGCCAAACTTCTAAGGGGTCGGTCATTTTCAGTTTCTTTGATATCTGAACTTTCTGCTGACATGCTTTGCAGAGAGATTGGACTGACAACATCTTCTATCGTCTTGAGTGCGGCAGGGAAATTTACCATCATTGCTCCGAATACCGAAGAGACAAAGGAAAAAATTAAGGCAGTTGAGGAAAAAATCAATGAATGGCTCATAAAGAACTTTTACGGAGAATCAGCAGTCGGCATATCATACGTTGAAGCCTCCTATAGCGGCTTTACAACAGAAAGATTCAGGGATTTGCGGGAGAGACTTTCTAAGGAATTAGAAAGAAAGAAATTTAACAAGATAAATCTTGAAAGGTATGGAGGTTCAGTTAAAGATTATCTTGATCAATTTAATAATGAGTTGAACAAAAAATTATGTCCCTTTTGTGGTAAGAGACCATCAAACCTTGATGTAGAAAATGATCCGCTTTTAGGTGAAGAAAAATCGTCGGCTTGTAAAATTTGTAGAGACCATATTTATATAGGCACAAACTTGGTGAAGGCATCGAGGATTGCTGTTACCACTCTTGATGCTGATCTCCAGAGAGATAAACTTAGTGAACCCATCTTTGGAGAATATCAAGTGTCTCTTGATGTAACGGGGAAATTATCTCAACTGGCAAATACAGGTAAGTTATTAAAGTATTGGGACATTTCCATATCTAAAAACGGCCTCATCGCAAAAGATATAACTGTAAAATTTATTAATGGCTATGTCCCGAAATATACAGAGGGGGATAATGATGACTTAAGACTTTTAGCAGGCAAGAAAAGAGAGAAGACAAAACTTGAATTAATTGAAGCATTAAAACCCGGCAAAGAGGTTCCCAAAACCTTTTTGCATATCGCTAAGAAATCGCTTAACTTTACCGATAAACCTGATAAATTTACAGGCATTGAGGCTCTCGGTGTTTTAAAGGCAGATGTCGATAATCTTGGGCTTATATTCGGCTGTGGACTGAAACGCAATAGTCTTTCAAGATTTGCCACATTAAGCAGGCAGATGAATTATTACTTCTCAGTATACCTACCTTATATCTTAAGCACAGAAGAAAGATTCGGAGACATCTATACAGTTTTTGCAGGTGGTGATGACCTTTTCCTCGTTGGCCCATGGAACAGGATTATTGATTTTGCCTTATTTCTGAATAATTCATTTGTTGAATATGTCTGTGGTAACAGTCAGATTACCATCTCGGCTGGGATAAGCATCAATAAACCTGGCGAGCCTATCCCATCTATTTCCGAAAGGGCTGAAGATGCTTTGAAGAAGTCAAAGAGAAATGAGAGGAATTCAATAACCCTTTTTGATGAACAGGTAAAATGGGATGACTTTAAAAAACTGGAGGAGATTAAAAATACTATTTGCGAATGGTTGGATAAAAAATATACCAACAATGCCATGTTGTTTAGGTTAAATACCTTTTCTAATATGGCAAAACAGGAGAAAGAGCTTATATCGGTAAAAAATGGGATTTTTATGGATGAGATGGAATGCCTGGGCTGGAAGGCAAAATTTAAATATAATCTTGTCAGAAATGTGGGCAAAGATTTAAAAGGTGAGGAGAAAAGTCAGGCAATAAATGAGGTGGAAAAATCCGCAGATTGGCTTATTCAATATACCGGCGCAATGAAAATCCCGGTATGGCAGATAATTTATAATCAAAGGAGGTAGTGGCATGGAAGTAAAATTTTGGAAAGATAAAAACAAAAGATTGCTTGACCCAGAATTATTTTCAACAAAGGCAGAAGAACTTGCGATGGTAGTTTATAAGGAACAGAGTAATAAGGCAAATAAGCCCACGCAGATTAGAAAATTTTATGATGAGGTACTACGGTTTGATGGCATATTAAAAACAAAACCCTCTGAATTTGAAAATATCCTTCCCTACTTAAAAATGCTTAATGCAAAGGCTGCTTATGCAATGGGTAGAGACCTTGTTTCAAAGGGATTCAAGGATTTTATTTCTCTCTCATTGAATCATATCAAAGACAAGGATGATTTCGATGCCTTTGCAGGATTATTTGAGGCATTTATGGGTTATTACAAGTTTTATGATGAAAAAGGAGAGACGTTATCTCCTGGAGGTAGAAGATGAAACTTACAGAAATAAAAAAACTTGAAGGCACAGTTACTCTTAAAAGTGGTCTTCATATAGGCTCTGGAAATATGGAAATGCGCATCGGCGGCACAGACAGCCCTGTTATCAAGCATCCCCATACGCTTGAACCGTATATTCCTGGTTCTTCTCTGAAAGGCAAGGTCAGATCCCTGCTTGAGATGGAAAGTGGATTGATGATTTATACAGAGGGAAATGTCGTATCAAGTGGAATACTTAAAAAGATTAAAGATGACCAGAGCTTAAACGATGAGCTAAAAACAGATTTAAAAGCCAAATGTGAGGCAATATTAAAAATCTTTGGCTCAAGCGGGGCTGACAAAGAAGATGAAACAGGTTTTGGTCCCACAAGGGTCTCCTTTGCTGATTGCCATCTGGATGATGGCTGGAGAAATATGGCAAAGGATAATCGCTGGTTTTTAACAGAGGAAAAATCAGAAAATGTGATTAATAGAATCAAAGGCACGGCAGAACATCCAAGATTTATAGAACGCGTGCCAGAGGGGACAAAGTTCAAATTCCTTATCACATTCAAGGTTCTACAAGATGACGATGCTACACTTTTTGATACATATCTTTTAAATGGATTAAAACTACTTGAACTGGATGCCCTCGGAGGCAACGGCAGTAGAGGATATGGAAGGATTGCCTTTGAGTTTAAAGATAAGGCAGTAGATGATAAATTTAAGGCATTAAATCCCTTTGAGGAGAAGAAACCTTGAAAGTCTATGAGATAACTATAAAACCTGTTTCTGGTTTTGGGACCACTTTAAAAGGGGATACAATCTTTGGACATTTATGCTGGCAGATTGTTTATGATTCACGGCTTGTTGGTAAGTCATTAGATGAACTGCTTTCAAATTACAGTGTAAAGCCTTTTGCTGTCTTTTCATCCATGTATCCTAAATTTGTTGAAGGCACGGATTCCTATTACGCATTTAAAACTCCAAACTTACCGATGGATGAGTTGTTCAATCTGCCCGAGGATAAGAAAGAAAAAATAGGTAAGCGTAAACAATTTAAAGCCAAAGAATGGATGTTAATGAAAGAAGGGCAAAGATTCACATCTTTTAAAAATCTAAAATTCATAGATGATAAGGAATTGCTTGAAATAGCAAATGCAAATATAACAGAGGAGATGCGAAAACAGATGCGAAGATCGGGCTCAAAGAAATTTGCTGTTCTCTTTTCTCAAAGTCATAACAAGATAAATAGATTCACTAATACGACTGGCGAAGAAGGATTTGCTCCTTATGCTGTTGAACAGCAAGTATTTTATCCAGAAACGGAACTGGCATTGTTTGTTGGTTTTGATGAGACACTTATGAACATTGAACAAATAACGACTGGGCTGGAAAGAATAGGAATATCAGGTTTTGGGAAAGACGCGTCCACAGGGCTTGGAAGATTTGAACTTGGTGAGATTGGTGAAATAGACCTATTCAGATTAGGATGTGCCGCGCCTAATGCATGTTACACCCTTGCACCTTGTGTCCCGGATAAGGATACTTTCTCAGAGATATTCTTTTCCCCATTTACACGGTATGGAAGGCACGGCGATGTACTGGCTAAATCAGCTAATCCATTTAAGAACCCGGTTATTATGGCGGATGAAGGGGGAATATTCAAACCGAAGAGCCAAGAGGTATTTAACAAACCCTATATAGGACAAGCTGCGATAAATATTTCAAAGGCTGAGCCGAAAACGGTAATGCAGGGTTACTCCCTTTATCTCCCTATAAGGTGGAGGAGTAGTGATGGAAAAACCATTAAAAGTGAGGCTTCATATAATTTCCCCAATTCATATCGGGTGTGATGATGTATATGAGCCTACGAGTTTTGTTATAGATGAGAAAAAACAGAAATTAATAGATTTTGATCCTCTGGAATTCATAAAATCCCTTTCCTCTCAAGATAGGCAGAAATTTACTGCAATCTGTATGCAAGGAACCATCTCATCCATTGTAGGTATTTATAAATTTATTTCGGGAAAGCAGGTTAAAGGTAGAGAAGTCGAAATTGCCAGCGAATTATCGTCACATTATAAAAAAGTTAGGGACCTTCCTACAAATGATGAAAGTAAAATCAGGCAAGAACTTAACAACTTTGCCATAAGCAGGACAGCGTTTAATCCGCACAATAACTTACCGTATATCCCTGGGTCTTCGCTAAAGGGATCATTGAGAACAGCCTATTTAAGCAAGCTGGCAAAGAATATGGGGATTAAAGATAGAAAAGACAGGGCAAAGGATTTAGAAAGAGAACTGCTTGACGGCAGCTTTGCTACTGATCCTTTCAGGATGGTCAAGGTCTCCGATTTCATGCCAGTTGGGGATGTAACAACTAAAATTGTTTACGCTGTTAATAAAAAGAAAAAAACATCAAAGTTTGATGCAAGGGGACCATTTCAAATATTAGAAACCATAAAGGAAGGCGCTATATTTGAAGGCTTGATAAATATCCAGAGACCGGAAGATAAGGCTGGGATTGGTAGGCCCATAAATATAAAAGAGTTCATAATGTCAACCACTGATTTTTATAATAAAGTATTAAACGAAGAGAAAGGTGCTATTAAAGAAATTGGTGCAAGCCATATCAATATCAGTAAGTTCAATGGCAAACTGGGTGAGTCGGCATTCTTAATCCGCATAGGAAGACATTCAGGTGCAGAGGCTGTTACCATTGAAGGGAATAGATACATAAAGATCATGCAGGGTAAGGGACAGCCCCCAAGTTTTCTAAGGATGGTGCTACAACTATCTGGCTTTCATCCGAAACAAGTAAACCAAACACAAACAATGGATTAATGCCTTTTGGCTGGGTGATTATGGAACTACTACCATTTGATATACAAAATATTTATCCGATAAGCTTAGTTATGGAAAGATCCGTGACCAGAGAAACTGAGTCGAAAGTTTTAAATACCGCGGTCAAACCTGTTTCTCAAAATCTAAAACCAGAGCCTATTCTCTGGGAAAATGCCACTCTTACATGGAACCCGGGCAACCAAATCCTCAAGGCAGAAAAAGATGGCAAAAAAGCTGAAATTAAAGTTGAAAACAGAAACATTGTTCCATCAGGGCTGCATAAAAAGCTTTTTGAAAAGAGGAAGTCAGTAACAGCTAAAGTAACTGTAGAACAGACAAGTAATGCATATAAGATTGTGATTATAGGATAAATCTTCTCCCCCTAGGCTGGACAATATTGGAGATTATAAATTGAAATACGGCCCATGTATATCAACAATAAAGAATAACTAATTTAGGAGTATCGATAATGGCAATTAGTGAAACAGAGATTGAAAAAATAATTATCCTGGCAAAGGCGTATGGTGTTACACGGTTAATCCTTGAACAGACTATCCCGAATATCCTTTTGGCTGCACCCGGTTTGAGTCAGGATTTAAAGATATTCTTAGGAGGGTTTTATGGTCAGGTCTGAAATTATTGAAATTGTAAAAAACAGGTTAATCAAGGCATATAATCCAAGGGAGCTTTATCTTTTTGGCTCTTTTGCCTGGGGAAATCCGGATGAGCAGAGCGATCTGGATATGTTGGTTATTGTGGATAAATCTGATGAAAAGCCATACAAAAGGGCGATAAATGGCATTGAAGCGCTTATGGGGTTGAGGATAGCAAAGGATATACTGGTATATACAAAAGATGAATTTGATAAACTCTCGGCTGATGTTTCCACGCTCTGTTACAAGATAAAAAAAGAAGGGATTAAGCTTTATGAAGCCGTATGAGGCATGGCTTATTAAGGCTGGAAATGATTTGAAATCAGCAATAAAACTCATTGAAGGCGGTACTCCTATCCTAGATACTGCGGTCTTTCATACCCAGCAATGCGCTGAAAAGGCATTAAAGGCATATCTATCCTATAAACAGCAGCCGATTCAAAGAACCCATGATGTTGAGCTACTTGTTGAGCTTTGCTGCGGACTTGATGAAGGATTTAAGGTACTCTTAGACGATGCAAAACATCTTACGCCTTATAACACCGCTTTCAGGTATCCTGATATATATTTAGAGCCGGATGAAGAGGATGTTCTGGACGCCATAGAAAAGGCCAAAAAGATTTTTGATTATATCCGCAGGAAAATAGAATGAAAACCATCCTCATCTCCCTTATCAGCGAACAGACCATCCCGAACATCCTGGCTATTCATCATTTTATGCCTGACGAGCTCTTATTCATAACAACAGAAGGTATGGAGCGTAAAGATAAGGCATCCTCTATATTAGAGACCATTGATAGAGTGGGATTACGATATAAAGGCCGCTCATCAAAGATAATTGTTCAAGAAGATTCAATCATTGATTGCCATGAAAGACTTGATCAATGGATGGAAGAAAAAGGGGGAAGGAAAGACTCAGGTTTTGTGGTTAACCTCACAGGTGGAATCAAGATCATGTCTATAGCGGCTTATGAATACTTCAAGGACTATAGCAGCAAGATGATATATATCCCTATACCTAAGAACGAATTTATTGCTCCTTTCCCAAAGAAAAATCCTGGTAAGCCGACACCACTTCTTTTAAGGCTAGGCGTGATTTATTATCTTACAGCCTATGGATTAAAGGTGGTAAATGAGGCAAAACTGGAAGGCTATAAACAGGAGGCCAGGGAGAGGAGAGAGTTATCTGAATGGATTGTAGAAAGCTATGATGGTCTTAAGAACCTGCTTACCTTTCTCAGCAAAAACCTAAGAGAGCATCGGAACGATAAGGAGTTTTACTTTTCAGGAGATTTTTCTGGGGCAAACGAGGTTGAGGAGGAATTCCTCCGTAGGCTTAACTTTACATACAGCAAAAACTCTCTTTCAAAGCGGTTAATCCGGCCTGAGATTAGGTATCTGACTGGTGGATGGCTCGAGGAGTATTGCTTCAACAAAGTTTTAGAACTGCTTGATAATGGGATAGATGATGTTGTTATCGGGCTTAAATTAATCAATAAGCATGGGAGAGACAACGAATTCGATGTAATGTTTACTAAAGACAATGCCCTCTATTTCATTGAATGTAAATCTCTTGATCTGGACTTTGATGAGAGTACCGATGCGCTCTACAAGATTGGCGCCCTTCAAAAGGAGTTTGGTCTTAGGTGAGAATCTAAGACTTGATGAATAAAGGATTGCGACAATTATTGGGCCAAGCAGATTGTCGTTTTCATACATCGTGAGAATCTAAGACCTGATGAATAAGGGATTGCGATGAGGAATTAATATTATTATCTTTTTCGTACGTTGATTTTTTCCTCGATATCCATTATCATTTAAACATCATGGCCTATAAGACACATACTAAACAGATATCGATGTATCCTTTGCTCCCACCCCATGAGCGTATTTTGATATGGGAAAAGGCTCGTGGTATGTGGAAGCGCCGAAAACCTGACCCCATACATGAATTAAAGAAGATGCGTAAGGAATGGGACAGGAGGCTTCCTCAAACCGATAAATAATCTGTGTATACATTAGACACCAATGCCATAATTTACTATCTCAAAGATGATCAGGATGCGGTTATTGTCTTGAGTAGTATTTTTACCCAGAATATTCCTCTGTATATCTCAGCGATCACCGAGATTGAACTTTTTAGTTTTCCTGAATTGAGCGCTCAGGAGGAAGAGCAGATCGATCAAATCTTAAGGACAGTGGCGATCATTCCCGTAGATTCCCGCATTGCGCGGACAGCAGGGCTTATTCGCCGAACGTATCATGTCAATATTGCCGATAGCGCCATTGCTGCTACTGCCCTATTTACCGGAACCACCCTCCTTACTCGCAACACCCGGGATTTTCGGAAAATCCCTAATCTTTCCATGTGTCAGATCTGATTTTCCGGGCTTCCAATCTAAATGCAAGCCCGATAAATAGGGGATTGAAGACTAACCCCTCCCGGCCTCCCCTTTAAATAAAGAGGAGGGGGGAAGACCTTGATGAATAAAGGATCGCGACTTGTTTTCTTTACTTTTTATGATTCCGCATTTATAATCTAAAAAAAGACTTGGGGGCTATAGTGGAAGAGGATATAATATCCGGCATGGCTGACCGGCCTGTAGAGGGAGTTGAGCCGGAAGAGGTAGACAAAGAAGAACTTGGTTCTGCCAAAGAGGTCATCCTCTCCATAGCTAAGGCCTCAAAGACGCTAAGGATATATCTTCCAAACAATCCGATCTATCAGAAATTCCTTCAGGACGCATTTCAGAAGTTTGATAATCACCTGCATGGTTTCGGCGAACTTAGGATTAGGATCAAACAATTTGAGCTCCTGTTTAAAGGTCATGCCGTATATGAGAACACCGACAGGATGGAGTCTATAGCGTTCAAGCTTTTTGCCGATGGTGTAAGGGATATAAGATTTCTTGAGGGCATTGAAAAGGATGAGGTAGTCAAGTTTCTGGGCCTCATCGGCGGTGAATATGACCCATCCAATCCCGATGATGATATGGTTACACTGCTCTGGGAGAAGAATTTTGCACATATAAAATATACCGTTGCAGAAGATATTCAGTCTTCCGGCGAATTGGCGCCCACCATTGCCATGAATCCTGAGTTCGACATGATGATAGAACAGGAGACATCTAATATCGAGGAACTTAAACGCAGTGATATATCACCCCTTAGAGAGCTTTTGGGCCCGAAATTCCTGGACAAACCCTTTTCGGTTGTATTTAAGCTGACCGAGGACGAGATAGAAAAGATCAGGAGGGAGATAAAGGCCGAAGAGGACCTGAACCCGGTTAATGAATTAATAGAAATCCTCTC
>JACRHA010000021.1 GCA_016234185.1 Nitrospirota bacterium | reverse complement strand
TTTGGGTTAGATTTGGCCGATCTGAGGGAGCAAAACCGCAGTTATTCCCCCTTAATAAAGGGGGTCAGGGGGTTGTTATCGCACTGCTATATCGAGGATTTTGCTACCGAAGATCGGTCAAAGATGACCCAGAGATGGGATGCGAAAATGCCAAGTTATTTTTTCGCAAGCCCTAAGTCTCTTCTGCAATAATAATCTTGCAGTATTGGAGACGAATCCCCCACTGGGCGCAGACTGCCCGCACTCGATTTACTTGCGTTTCACTAATCTTCTCTGAGGCGATCAGGAGATCTGTAATCCAGCACTTTTGGATGACCTCTGAGAGGATTTCCATAGTGCCATAAATCGGATAGCCATTCAGGAACTTCCCTGCCTTCTGCGTGTCATCGTCCAGGAATCCCACTGGCGAGAGATGGAGATCAGTGTTCTGGAGGCATTCCTGAAGGATGATTGTTCCACCTCTTCCTGCACCATAGATGAGCGTATGCCTGCCGTTTGTATGGGTCTGCTGTTGGAGGTGCTCTAGTATTCGGTACGAGCTACGCGAGCCGAGAAGAAGCACCGTCAGGAGAAGGAAATCAATGGTCATCAGCGCGACAGAGATCGAGTAAGGAAAGAAGGTCATCAGAAGTAGCGCTGCAACACCGCAACCCGTAGAGATCGCCTGGCCCAGACGTACGAGCCCTGACAGGTTTGTATAACGCCAGATACCTCGGTAGATCCCAAAAAGGATGAGGGTCCCTACCTTAACAGCAAGAATGAGCGGCAAGGTCTGGATAAAGACTGTCTTCAACCCTCCTAAGTTCCAGATATCAGTCTTTAACAAAAACGCTCCATAGTATGCTACTGCAATGATAATAGCATCGATGAAGACCTGGAAGAAGAGCCTAGAAAAGAGAGGGAGAGAGAGCGTCTTAATCGCAAGACCATTTCGGACGACATGGAGCTCTGAATGCTGGAGCTTTCGGATTCCAATGACCGTCCCCATGGCCAGAATGACTAGGAGAAGACCAGTATTTAGGTCGCTGGCGAGAACGATCAGAAACGATGCTGAGGCCAAGACTATGCCCAAACTGTAAATAATGAAGACAACCCCTTTATGGGAGAATCCTTTTTGGAGCAAGATGTGATGGAGATGTCCCTGATCAGCCTGAAAGACCTCACTCAGATGTTCTATAAATCCCCCTTCCTCCCGTAAGGTCTTGTCTATAGCACGAAGGAGACGACGCAGGACAGAGACAAAGGTATCAAAAAGGGGGATGCCAAGGACAAGTAACGGGATCAAGACAGCGACAAACGTTGTTGCCTTCTGAGTGATCTTGATCGCGATGAGCGACAAAATAAATCCAAGAAATAGACTACCTGAGTCTCCAATGAAGATCCGAGCCGGATAAAAGTTATAGGGGAGAAAACCTACAAGTGCCCCACAGACAATGGCCAAGAACAATGCTGTCTGAGCATCACCCGTCATGAGGGCTATACCTCCCAGGGAGGTAGCAGCGATAATGGCTATCCCACTTGATAGACCGTCTAGTCCATCGATCAGATTGAAGGCATTTGTCACCCCTACGATCCAAAGTAATGTCACTGGATAGGCAAATATCCCCAGGCTTGTCGTATATTCTGGCACCAGGCTGATCCGCTCGATAAGCAACCCACCCCAGATAGCAATGCTTCCCCCCATCAACTGGAGGAGGAATTTGGAAATCGGCTCCAGGGGGCTGATATCGTCCCAGACACCAACCAGAACAATCGGAATGGCCCCTAACCAGAGCCACCACCATCGCGCATGGTCTATCAAGAAGAAAGGGGAAGCAAGCTGATCATAGAACGATGCTATTGCCAATGTAAAGCCTATCGCTGCCACTACAGCCAGTCCTCCCAGACGTGGAATCTCTCTATTATGGATCTTCCGGCCATCAGGATGATCAACAGCCCCGAAACAGATCGCCACGCGCCGCACAATCGGCGTGAACCCATAGGATAGTAGCACCGCCATTGCAGTCAGGATGAGATACTTGACCATTCCTATATCCCTCTGAATTCCATTTTTTCAATAAATCTTTTTATTCTCAGATCTTTCCATATTCTAATTTTTCTCAATATACTATTTCTATTCTTTTTAGTCAATTAAATATCTCTTAAATAATCTTGACTGTTAATTAATTATATAATATCATTTCCTATCAGCGTTAATTCGAGGATTTTGCGATTGAGGATCGATCAAAGATGGCCTGAAGATGAGATGCGAAAATGTGAAGTTATTTTTGTGCGAGCCATTAGGTGAAAGATAGGCTATAAATTAAGTATGGTGAACTGTAAATTCTCAATAAGTTGAGGTAACCTTTAAAAACAATGAGTTACGACCGAAAAAAGTAAGTTCTCAATAAATTGAGGTAAGTTACAACATATTAACCGCTCGTTGCTAAGCTCCTGCTTAGCAACGCCTTTGAGTAAGAAGCTCTGCTTCTTACTCAAAGCAGGAGCTTTTGGGACATAAAACGTTCCCAAGCAGGAGCTTGGGAACGAGAAAAAAAACTAACAGAACAGTAAGTTCTCAATAAGTTGAGGTAA
>JACRHA010000184.1 GCA_016234185.1 Nitrospirota bacterium | reverse complement strand
GAGCTTGTCTAAAAACTCTTTTTAGATTTCTGAGTCAGTAAACCTTTTTATAAGAAACAGCAATAGTCCCTTATCTCTTTAATCTCACCCTGGGGCTGGAAGCATCCGTTCTTTTCTCATTATCGCTGCCGTTATCTTTAACAGGTTATGAGTAACTAAACGGGACTAACTAAACGGGACGGTTCTCTTTAATTGACCAGAGGAGAACCGTTGTTCATGAACTCCTCTGTTTAAACTCCTCTAAATGTTTCTCGATGACTTTTTTCGACTTCTTTGATAAACTCTTTTTCATAGAGGTATAGTCCTCCTTTTTAGTTGTTGTTTAAATCCCTTGAGGATTATACCCTATATCAAATTTACAGAAGTTATCTTACACTATCTAGTTGAAAGTTAATAGTTAATGTTATATAGTGCACTTGATTATAGAATAAGTATAAAAATAAATGTTGAACGAAAATAGAAATTATTGGTGTTTCTGACTTGCAACCGTTTATAACCGCAATCTGGTCCGACATGATGATTGAAGGACAGGCTTGCTAATGAGAATCGGGAATTTATGTTAATAGAATTCAGCCTACATTCACTGCTGAAAATTGAGATATTGAAGGCTCACGGCGTTAATGTATCGAAAGAAATTATTGAAGATATTGTCAGTAATCCTGATAAAATAGAAAAAGGCTATTAAAGATAGATCAGTTGCTCAAAAGGGTTTTGATGAGACTCGGGTTCTTAGAGTTGTTTATGAAACATTGCCGGATAAACTTTATATTGTAACCATTTATCCGGGTAGGAGGTCACGATATGAGAAAGATTAAATATAACAAAGATGTAGACGCACTTCTTATTGAACTTTCAGATAAGAAGATAGATTACGCTGAAGAAGAAGGACAGATGATTATCCATTTTTCAAAAGATGGAGAGCCTGTTCTTCTCGAGATACTCGACGCTAAAGATTTCGTTCTCAATTCTCTTTCCAGTCTCGTAAAAGAAAAAGAAGTAGCAATACCTTAGGTGAAAATAGAGGAATGTCGCAAAAGTCTTTAACTTATACAAATTCTTGACATCTTAAAAACTATGATGTATAAAGCATAATAATTAAATAGGTTGTATCCAGGTTAAAGGGAAAAGGGTGAGAGACCCTTGCGGACCCGCCGCTGTAACCGGTTACGAAATCCCAGGAAGCCACTGTCCTTGGTAGGGTGGACAGAAAGGTTTGGATGCAAGGCGCCAAGGAGTGAGGAGGGAGCGTACTTTTTAGTACGTTGTACCGACGAGCGACGAAGGCAACGCTGCAAACAGACTTTTATGGACACCCGGAGGATGGGAAGGAGGGAAAGTAGGATGATCCGGGAGCCAGAAAATCTGCCTGGATACACCTCTCAGGTGGTCTTCGATGGTAAAGATGGAGAGGGTTTTTAGTCAAGACTCTTTTATCCCCGGTCTTTATATCGAAGGCCGGGGATTTTTATTTAGGAGGTATCTATGTAATTGTAATTATTAAATAATTATTAACTTGTGACTGGATAGATCAAGGGAAGGTGGTTAGACGCCACCGCTGCCCCGCAACTGTAATGGGAACGAAATCCCACATAAACCACTGTTCGCCACCGGCGAATGGGAAGGGAGGGAGAGTAGGAGGCCCAGAGCCAGGAGACCTATCTATCCGGAAAAATCCATCGGACTTTCCGAGGGGGAAGGAGAAGAGATATGAGGCGGTTGCTGTTTCTGGTAGTATCTATTGCATTAATTTCATCAGGATCTGTGAGGGCCCAGGAAGGACAGGCAAATGATGCGGGGGTCTCATTGAGCGAGCGGGTCAAGACATTGGAAGAGAGACTTGAAAAACTTGATAAGGTTGAGGTGGTCAAGCAGGTAGTCGAGTATATGTGCCCCGGAGGCGAGATATACGATTCCTTGCCACCAGACGGCCATTGCCCGGACGGGTCTGTCACGGAAGAGAGAAAAACATTCAAAAAGATTGCATTCTCAAGGAGGGAATCGCTCTCCGAGAAGATCGAAGCCGCACTTCAAGAGGCAGAGGCCAAAAGGGTTGTTATCGGGGGTTCTGCCAGGGGGATACTCCAGCAAGTAATTCATAGCAGGGAGGAGGATAAACTATTTGGAGAGGGTTCAGTCGATTTCTTCTTCCTCTCCAGGCCGATGGCCGGGACTATCTTCTTTGCGGATCTTGAGGCGGTTGGAGGAGCCGGCCCTGACGAGGCGGTGGGGAGTCTTTCCCGTCTCAATACCGATGCGGAGACCTTTGGCGTCGGGGTTACAGACCAGGTTAAGGTGAGAGAAGCATGGCTCCACATGAGCCTGATGGGTGATCGGGTGAAGGCAGTTGTAGGGAAGATCGATCTTACCAATTATTTTGACAGGAACAGCGTGGCCAATGACGAGACAGCAAAGTTCCTCAACACCGCACTGGTTAATAACCCCCTGCTGGCCCAGCCGCCAAATGGCCCCGGACTTGCAGTCAGATATGAGCCTGGCAGGGAGATTGGCGCAGGCATCGGCCTTCAGTCACCCGATAATTCCGGTTCCACTATAGTCGAAAAGGTATATGCCATTGCAGAGCTTGATTATCATACCCATCTCTTATTTGCAAGGGAAGGGAATTACCGGTTCTGGGGCAAAATAGGGAGGGATGCAGATGACCTGGATAACAAGACATGGGGTGTTGGAATAAGCCTCGATCAACAGATGAGCACCAGGATTACAGCCTTTGCCCGTGCTGGTGTCGGGAGGACTGAGGACGAAAGCAGAAATGCCCATGCCTGGTCTACTGGTCTTGAAATAGGATCTCCTTTTAAGGCATTAATAAAGGATCGTGCAGGATTTGCCTTCAGCCGACAGGTAGAAGAGGATGGGTCTGAGAGTATCGGGGAGGGATACTATAACCATTTTCTGACAGAGAGGCTTGCTGTGGCATTCGACCTCCAGTGGCTTTTCTCTGGTAAAAATCAGATTACTGGCGAAAAGAACGAGAATCTTTTGATTCCAGGATTTAGGACGACTATCAATTTTTAGATTTCTTACTTTAACAAAAGGAGGAGAGCTATGTTTACAAAAAGGGTATTTTTGATATTAAGTGTCTTTTATATTGCTTTCTTGAGCCTCTCTTGGGTTTGGGCAGAGGAACAGAAGACCCCTGAGACTAATCTGGCATCCTATGATCCGAAAACCCTTGTCTTTGTAACAAACCGCGATTCAAGTGATGTAGCTGTAATTGACACGAAGACCGATAAGGTAATTACCAGGATCTCTCTTGAGGCCTTTGCGAACTCTCATATGGCCATGCTTACCAATGATGGTAAAAAGATGCTTGTGTCTGCCACAGGAAGGGATCAGTTTCTCATCGTTGATCTTGCGACCCAGAAGATTGAAAAGATGATCAAGACAGGCCAGTCGCCTGAGCATTTCGATATTACAATTGACGATCAGCTTGCCTATGTGGGGAATATGCAGGATTCTACTGTCTCGGTAGTAGACCTGAAGGAAGGTAAAGAGGTTAAAAGGATGGCAGGATTTTTTGAGCCCCATGGATTTTCCGTATTGCCGGGAAATTCAAAGGTCTATGTCTCGAATTTCGGGGCCCATGAGGTCAGGGCCATCGATATTCCATCACAACAGATAGCAAAGAGACTTGCCATCGGAGATGTCCACCACGCCGCAATCAGGGACCCTGAGCGGTATATGAGTGAGCTGAAAGGGATCGCCAATCCTACCATGACTATAGATGGAAGATTTATTTATGCGGCAGATGGTGATTCCGGAGCGGTGGGGATAATAGATACCAGGACAGACCGGGTCATAAAGACGATCAAGGTTGGCGATGCCCCATGGCGTGCCTATGCCTCGCCTGACGGTCTTTTTATGCTGGTCTTAAATAATGGGGATGCGACCATCTCGGTAATCAATACAAAAAGGCAGGAGGTTGTTACCACATTGAAGGGCGGTATTGAAATGACCGGGGTCAATTTTGCCCAGGATGGAAAGAAGGCATATATCATAAGCAGAGGAGATAGCGCTGTTTATGTCTATGATATGAATAGTTTCAAGATGGTCAACAGGCTGAAGATCGGGACCAATCTTGCCCTTGAGACAGCGGCTACTACAGCAGACGGGACAAAGATATATCTAGCCTCATCTACAGATGATTCGGTCTATATTATCGATTCAGCATCAGACCAGGTTAAAAGGATTGCAAATGTCGGGCGTTTTCCCTGGGGTGTAACAATACTCGGTTCTGCAAGCCCTAATTACTGCCATTAAGTCAATGTAGTGCATATGGAGGCCGGACATAAACAAAGGCCAGTCTGGTCTCCATAGCGCTTTTCCAGCTTATTTGCAGGCGGAATTCTTAAGTCATTTATCTTTTCTGGTAATAATCTCCTGGTGAAGGGCCGGCCATTCTGTCTTACACTCCTTTCCCCATTGGTCGCAGAACACCAGCTTATCTAAAGGAAGGCGGGGGATCCATCCGGCAGCCTCAAGTTCCGGCTTCTCCGGAAAGTGTGTGACATAACCAATACACAGATAGGCAACCGGAACAACATGGCGTGGCAGATGAAGTATCTCTTGCACATCGCGGTCGTGTATAATACTTACCCAACCTACCCCCAACCCCTCTGCCCTTGCTGCTAACCATAAATTCTGGACGGCGCAGACACAACTGTAAAGGTCCATAATTCGATTTGCAGTACGGCCGATAACTACCGGGCCAAAACGCTCCTGGTCACGGGTTATACATATATTAAGTGGCGAATCCAGGACGCCTTCCAGCTTGAAGCTCTTGTATTGCTCTCTTTTCTCTTCAGAGAACATCATAGTCGCCTCTGCATTGGCGCGTAGAAAGGCAGCATGAACTGCCTCACGAATCTCATGCCTCCGGATGAGAATAAAATCCCATGGCTGCATGAACCCAACCGACGGGGCATGGTGGGCAGCGTGGAGAATGCGTGCCAGCACCTGTTCTGGAATCGGGTCGCTGAGAAACTGGGATCGGATGTCTCTTCGCGCATAAATCGCACGGTAAACCCCTTCCTTTAGCCTTCCTTTAAATTCTCCCGTAGCTGCAATGGAACCTTTGTCAGTCATGAATTATTCTCCTTTTGTTTAATATTTTTCGGTAATTTTCGAGTGACATCTTGAACATACAGTTTTTCTGTTTCTTTGTTTTTAAAATATTTTATCGATGCCTATAATATATACTAGCCATGTTTAACGTCAAGCGTTATTTAAGTCCGGAGTTTCCTGAGTTTTTCCTGCAAGAATCAGCTAACCTCACTTCTCTTTGAGTTTGGATAAAAACTCAGGAAACTCCAGTATATTACGACTGATCTCGTCCAGATACATCTGAGACAAAATAATGTATAAAAGAGGGGTTCAAAGTAAGGAGGAACTCCTCTATGAAAGTATTTAGTATTGCCAAGGGATCTCATAGGCTTACAAAACATGCACCACCGAACCTATCGCAAAGAGATCTGGATAAACTAAGGGCACTGACTATATACAAAGAGACTTATGATGTGCCGCTTGTTTGTAAAACCTTCGGGATATCCAAGTCTACCTTATACAGATGGCTTGGGCGATTTGATCCTAAGGATCTAAGCACCCTAAGGGACAGATCCAGACGTCCAAAGAAACTAAGATCACCCCTGTGGCCATCTACCCTTGTCCTGGCAGTAAAAG
>JACRHA010000019.1 GCA_016234185.1 Nitrospirota bacterium | reverse complement strand
CCTATGGTAAAGAGTACGGCACTTAAGATTATGAAATATAAAAGTGGAATCAAGAAAGACCTCCTGTCATGTTTTTAATTCCCTCTTGGCCAGAAAGATAGCGCCAATCATTGCAACCAGGAGGATAAGGGACGCTATCTCAACGGGTAAAAGATACACACCATAGAGGAGCATGCCTATGGTTTCGGTATTTCCAGCTTCAGCTATCTTTTGGACCGTATATTCCCCCCTGTTCATCGAGAATGTTGATGAATATATGGCAACGATAAATTCCCCCAAAATGAACAGGCCAATAATAATGGCAATAGGATACTGGTGATGGATAACCTTCGCCTTCAGGTTCGTACTGAAAAACATAACCCCGAAGAGATAAAAAATAAGTATTGCCCCCGCGTATACAACAATCTGTATCGCCGCAATAAATTCGGCATTGAGAAGAAGATAGAGTCCTGCAATATGTATAAAAGCAACAAGGAGCGCGAGGACAGAGTAAACAATATTCCTGAGGGAGATAACCAGCAGTGAACTGATCACCGTCACACCTGCCAGATAAAAGAAGAGGAAGCTCAGCATAGTATCAGGGCTTCCTCTTTCTTGGATTCGATTTTGTTAGTCTCACCCTCCATCGGGAACTTATATTTCCTCTCTACAGGGGTCATGCCGCCCCCCTTAGCTATGGTATCACCCAAGGAAAGCAGGCTCTTCTTGTTCAGGAGGAGGTCATTCTTGTCATAGCTTGAGAATTCATACACCTTGGTCATGGCAAGGGCATCAACCGGGCAGGCATCCACACAGAAACCGCAGAAGACACACCTTGTGATATCGATATAATATTCCCTGGAAAACCTCCTCTGCGGGAACTTCTCATCTTCTCCGCTCACCACAGTTATCGCCATAGACGGACATGCGGCCTCGCAAAGCGCGCACCCGACACACCTCTCTGTTCCATCATCGTATTTCTGAAGGGAGAGTATACCCCTATAGGTATCCGGCAGCACCCTCTTCTTCCTTGGATACTGCTCGGTAACAGCCCTGACAAACATATGTTTAAATGTAAGAGAAAGCCCATCGACTATCTCAAGGAAGAGGATATTCTTAAAGACCTTTTTTATCATGTTTCAACCCCTCACTATATATAAAACAATTGATGTTACTATGATATTGGCCAATGAAAGCGGGATCATTACCTTCCATCCGAACTTCATCAGCTGATCATACCTTACCCTTGGAAGCGTGCCCCTGATCCATATAAAGAAGAAGAGAATAAAATAGACCTTTAGGATAAACCAGATCGTAGGGGGGATAAATTCAAGGAACTTAAAAGGCGCATGCCAACCACCCAAAAATAGGATTGCAGCAATACACGAGACAAGTATCATATTTGCATATTCGGCCAGGAAGAAAAAGGAAAACCGCATCCCGCTATATTCCGTAAAGAAACCGGCAACAAGCTCGCTCTCAGCCTCAGGCATGTCAAAGGGGAGTCTATTGGTCTCCGCCACAGCGCATATTACATATATGACAAAGGCAACAGGCTGGAGGAGCACAAACCAGATCCTGTTCTGCGCCTCAACTATCTGAACCATGCTCAGAGATTGAGACAAGAGCAGGACGCCTATTATCGACAGACCGAGCGCAAGCTCATAGCTGACCATCTGAGCCCCGGCGCGGAGGCCTCCAAGAAGGGCATATTTACTATTTGATGCCCAGCCGCCCAGTATGACTCCATATGCCCCGATTGATGCAAAGGCAAAGATATATAAGATGCCGATATTAATATCTGTGATAAAGGGTTTAAATGTCAGGCCAAATATGGTTATCGATTCCTTTGCAAAAGGAATTACAGCAAACCCTATAAGGGCCGGAACAAGCACAATGATCGGGGCTATACTGAAGATTATCTTGTCAGCGCCGGCAGGGATTATATCCTCCTTGAAGAAGAGCTTTAAGCCATCTGCAATGGGTTGAAGCAGGCCATGGGGACCAACTTCCATAGGCCCAAGCCTGTCCTGCATGTGACTTAATATCTTTCTCTCAAAGTAGGTAATATATGCGACATGGAATAGTACGATGCCCAGCACAACAGAGATCTCTATTAAGGGCACAAGTATCTTGAGTCCGATCTCCACTTAAGTCCTTTCTATAGAAACAGAGGCCATCTTGAAATATGGTGTCTTTGTGTCCGGGTCTACCTGGAGATTTGTTAGCCCAAGCACTGCGCTATTCCTGAAGCTCCAGGGAAAGAGGACAAACCCTTCAGGAAATCTCTGATCAATCTTGACCCCGAGTCTACATTCACTATGTCTTGATCTTACCATTACCTTATCGCCATCTGCAAGCCCTAATCTCCTCGCATCATCGGTCCCGATCAAAAGCCCTCCTCCGGGATAAATACCCTTTAGTCCGACATCAAAGGTGGATAATCTGCCAGAGTGAAACAGGGTTTCGCCAAAGAGGAGGGCATACGGATATCCGGAATCGATATCCTTCTGCCTGCTGTCCCATCTGGATCCGGAATCGTGGTGTCTGCTGTTCATATAGAGGTCAAGTCGATTGTTATCAGCATTAATTGAACCAAGTACACTATCTATCTCTTTATGGATCTCATCTGAACTTCCATAGGAGAGCGGATAGCCCATCTTCTCAGAAAGGAGCGAGATGATCTCCCAGTCCGGCAGACTCTCACCCCTAGGATCAATGGCGCCCCTTACTCTCTGCATTACCCCCTCCAGATTTGTAAAGTATCCGTCCTTTTCTGCAAAACTTGAGGCCGGAAGGACAAGATCTGCCTGCTCCATTATCTCGGAAGGGAATAATCCCTGATATATGACAAACTCCAATTTCCCAATAGCCTCCTTGATCCTTGCCCTGCCCGGGAGATCTTCAATCGGATCCTCTCCTATCAGATAGAGGGCCTTAAGTTCGCCGGAAGCAGCCTTTTCAATCATCTCCATGAGCGTCAGCCCGTCGTCATTTGAAATATCTTCCTTCCATGCCTTTGAAAAAAGAGACCTGATATTCTTATCCCTGCAATCATTATATCCAGGGAGAAACTCAGGAGACGCACCCATCATGAGGGCCCCTGGTTCGTTATTCTCCAGTGCAAGCGGAAGTAGCCCCGAACCCTTCCGATCAGCAAGTCCTGTCAGAACAAGGAGGTCAGCCAAATTCAGGACATTATTATATCCCCCTGACAGATAGCCAAGCCTTGGACCCGCTATAATTACGACCCTCTCTCCTCTTGCAAGGAGTTCAGCCACACCCCTTATTTCATCCTCTCCAGCAAATGATTTTTCCGCAATATCTTTATAGTCTATCCTTGATACAACGGCTTTTATCCAATCCAGATATACAGGCCTTGATTCCAGCCCCTTATCATATAAAGAGGACTCAACTATTGCCTTGATAATTCCCTTTATTGCCTCCCCTTCAGACCCGGGTCTAACCTTGATATGCTTGCACGCATTCTTCGCGATCTTGCTCTTTAGCGGATCTACGTTAACAAGCATGGCGCCATGCATGTTTACCGCTTCTTTAATATTTAGACCTACTATCGGGTTTGATTCGGTGACATCCGCGCCGACAAGGAGGATAACCTTAGCGGTTCTTATATCCTCATAAGAGGCCAAAACCTTTTTAGATCCAAAAACAGATCTTATCCCTTTAACAAGATTTATGTACCCGTATCTGGCCTGCGAATCGATATTGTTGCTCTTTAAGGCCGTCCTCATAAACTTCTGGAAGATATATATATCCTCATTTGTGCATCTGGTGGATATAAGACCGCCTATTGCCTTACCGCCATGCCTCTCCTTTATCTCCTTTAATCTCTTTGCCGCATAGCCCAGCGCCTCATCCCAGTTGACTTCAATAAGCTTCTTGCCTCTCTTTACCATGGGCCTGGCAAGCCTTTTAGGGTTATCCATAAACTGATAACCGAAATATCCCTTAACACAGAGACTCCCCCTGTTTCTTCCGGCCCCCCACCGGGAAGTCACCCGCACAACCTTATCATCCTTTACCTCAAGCGTAAGCCTGCATCCGTCTCCGCAATATGTGCATATGGTATCTGTCTTCTTGACCTGCCATGGCCTGTATTCAAACATAGAGAGCCTGTTGGTGAGCGCACCAACCGGGCATATCTGTATACACCCGCCGCAAAACTCACAGGACAACGGATTATGCATGAAGGCGCCGACCTGAGTATGTGTCCCCCTGTCAATAGCTCCAAGCGCCCCTACTTCCATTACTTCATCACAGTATCGTGCGCACCTAAGGCATGCTATACACCTGTTCATCTCCTTCTCTACTAAAGGAGAAAAATATTCCTTGTCAAATGTCCGCCTTACCTCACCAAAACGGGCGGAGGCCTTCGTGAGTCCCATCGCCTCATCCTGGAGATGACATTCACCTCCCTTATCACAGATAGGACAATCGAGCGGATGGTTTGAGAGGATAAACTCCATCACGCTCCTCCTCGCCTCAATTACATTTGGGGTATCCGTATGAACAACCATCCCGTCTGAAACAGTAGTAGAACATGAGGTCTGCAGCTTGGGCATCTTCTCAACCTCTACAAGGCAGACACGGCAATTCGCTGCTACTTTGAGTCTCGGATGATAACAGAAATGAGGGATCTCTATGCCTAGGCTTTTTGCTGCCTCTATTATGGTAGTCCCCTTGGCTACCATCAGATCCTGATCATCTATCTTTACCTTTACCTGCTCACTCATAATCTAATCCTATTGCTAAGTTACAAAAAATATTCGTTATTAATTTATGTTTGTCATTCCCGAGGGTTTAATCGGGAATCTGGTTTTTAGAAACCATATCCCCGATACGAACATTCGGGGATGACATCTTTTTTGTCTACGGTTATTATCGCAACTTAGCGCTATATTTAATGGCCAACAGACAAAAGTCGGCCTTTTTTCATTATACACTGGCCCTCCCGGATATGCTGCTCATACTCATCCCTGAAAAACTGTATAGTACTCAGGACGGGTGCAATCTCGGCATCTCCGAAGGGACAGAATGTCTTGCCCTGTATATTCTTGCAAAGATTTACCAGGAGGTCGATATCTTCCATCCTCCCCTCTCCTCCTTCTATCCTTTCCAGGATCTGAAGTATCCATGAAGATCCTTCCCTGCATGGCGTACACTTCCCGCACGACTCATGGTAGTAGAACTCCATGAGCCTTTTAGCTACATGCACCATACATGTGGTGTCATCCATGACTATCAGGCCGCCTGAGCCTAGCGCCGATCCTGCTTGTGCTACTGATTCAAAGTCCATAGGTATATCCAGCTTGTCGGGTGTTAAGACCGGTGTGGATGAGCCGCCGGGGATGATTGCCTTTAGTTTTCTTCCTTCTCTTAGTCCTCCTGCATGGTTTTCTATGATCTCACGCAAGGGAGTGCCGAGCGGAAGCTCGTAGTTGCCGGGCCGGACTACATGTCCTGATACTGAGAAGATCCTTGTCCCTGTAGACTTCTGTGTGCCTATTTGTGCATACCAGGCATCACCCTTTAAGACTATGTGGGGTATGTTTGAGATGGTCTCTACGTTGTTTACTACGGTGGGTTTCCCGTATAGGCCATAGACGGCAGGAAAGGGTGGTTTTAGTCTT
>JACRHA010000181.1 GCA_016234185.1 Nitrospirota bacterium | reverse complement strand
GCCTCATCTATGGCCATGTTCATGTAAGGGTCTCCCTTACCGGTATCGATCAGTCTCCAGCGCTTCATAGTCTTTCTCCCCTCTCAGGAAAGACCTTCATTAGCATCTCCCTTATCCTTTTTATATGGGAACCCTTCCAATATACCCTTTTACAGGAGAGACAGAGAAAAAACTCCCTGGTAGCAGAATATATATATTCAGGCACCACACCGAATACATCCGTTCTGGGGGCCCTTGTGAGGCGCGTATTACACTCCAGGCACCTTGTGAGCAGGTTTTTATCAATATTAAGATCAAGTTCTCCGACTATCTGCCTTAGTTGATCCATCGGATCATTATCTCTTATAAATGTATGCCCCCTCAAAAGCCTGTTTTTTATAAGGAGGGTATCCCTTGTAACAATCCACCTATCTTCTGATAAAGACCTTTCAATAAGCAGGTCGTCTCTAATGTTATTGTAATAGGTTGTATCATACCCTATTATCCTTAGCCATCTGGCAAGTCTGCCAAGCATGGAATCAACTATAAACCTATCATTAAAAGACGGGCTTCCCATCCTTTACCCTTTTATTTCCCCATCACCTCACTATCAACACAGGGGTCTCCCCGTATTCTATAACTTTAAGCGGGACACTACCCATAAAAAATTTCTTCACTCCGGAGCTCCCGCTTGCGCTTAAGACCACGAGATCATGGTTCCTGGCCTCTTCAATAATCTCCTCAGCGGGCCTGCCGATGCCGACCTTTATATCACATGTCAGACCCATTTGGGATATGATCATCTCGGCACGCCTTGCCCTCTCCATCGCTTTATCTTCTGTTGTCCCCTCCTCTGCTACGGAAAAGATGGTTACACGGGCATCTAAGGCCCTGGCAATAGGCGCAATAAAGATCGCCGCTCTTTCTGACATATCTGAGCCATCTGTGGTAATCAGGAACCCTTCATGCCCTTTGATATTCTTTGCGATAAGCACAGAACATGGGGCATGTTTTGCTATGCTCATTGCTGTTGAGCCTGTAAAATATCTTGCAAGACCCTTATGCCCCCTGGACCCTGTTACAATAAGGCCATAGTCGCCAACCCTCACCTCTTCAAGGATCTCATCAATAGTCTCACCTTCCCTTAAGCGCAGTCTTACATTCTCGCCATGTATTCCAACAAGGTGTATCTCTGTCGCGCCATATACCCCCTCCCTGAATGTATATTTTGATTCCGCCTCCCCTGCAGGCAATGTCTTTGCCACATCGATTTCTATGAGGATCTCTTTGGCCCTTTTTAGATAGCTTACCCCCGGGATATCAAGGTTCCATTCGTTCAACTTCTTTCTCGCGGTAGTTAAGTGGATCCTGTGTTCAGACGATGCCCTGGGCCTCACATATAGGATGCTTATGTCCCATCCCATTGCCCTGGCAATCCTCCCGGAAAAACGGATTGCATCTTCGGCAAATCTGCTGCCGTCTGTACACATTAGTATCTTCATCGATAGTTCAGATCCCTATTATTCTCCAGTAGGTCGATGCTATTAATAATAGGAGCAGGATCGACACAATAATCATCTTCCACCCTCCGCGTAAAAAGTCAGAGGTCTTAAGATAGCCTGATGAGTAGACTATATTGCATGCAGGTGAGGCTGCTACCGCCATATAGGCGAAGGAGGAGGAGATTGCAGTAACAAAGCCTGCGGCAAGTATGGATTTATCAGTAATCTGGGCCATATTAAGCACAATCGGTCCGAGGAGGCCTACGACTGCACCGCTGCTTATTACAGAGGCAAGGATGATAGTTAATATGCTTATGGCGGCAAGCAGTGGTATCCCTGAATCTATTCCCAAAGGACTTATTAGTTCCAGGAAGCTCTTTGCCATCCACTCACCTGCCCCGGTATCCTTTATGTTTAACCCTAAGGATATAGTGCTGGCATATATGAGTATTATACCCCAGTTGATACCATTATTCAGGTCCTCCCACCTGACAAGGCCTGTCATCAGATAAAGTGAAACGCCTATAAAGGAGGTTATGCCAAGCCCGATCCTATCCCCCAGGGCAACCCAGAGGAAAACGGTAAAGAGCAAGATCCCTATGACCCAATACTCATTTGGGGTCATATCACCCTCCTTCCTTATCCTCTCCTTTAATTTCTCTACGGAACGGGGGATCTCGGATACCTCGGGCCTGAATGTCCTGAGTAATATCCATGCGAATATAGGGACCTGGAATAGTATCAGGGGAAAAGAATAGGCCATCCATTTAAGATAGCCTATCCTTACATCGAACATCTCCTTCCAGAAGTTAAGCATGATAGCGTTACTGGCCCCGGATGACGGGGTGCCGTTGCTGCCTATCAGGGCCCCATAGGCGATAGAAAGGAGTATAAGGGCTGAGAGGTTCCTCTTCTTTGAGGTATCTTCAGATATCATATTAATCAGTGTCATGCCTACCGGGAGCATCATAGCAGCTACGGTATGCTGACCTATGAATGAAGAAACGAGCGCTGAGACCGCTACCAGACCAAATGTTATACGCCCCACCCCTGATCCTGTAAGGCGGAGCAGGTAGAGGGCGATCCTCTTGTCCATCTTCTGTTTTACTATCGCTGCCGCAATCATAAGGGAGCCCATAATAAAGAAGACAGAATCGCTCATAAAGGATCTGGCCGTCTCAGTAGGTCCTGCTATACCCGAGATCACCTCAGAGACTGCTATCAGGAGGGCAACACCTGGAAGCGGCAGCGGTTCTGCAATAAAGAAGATTATGGAGACTACCATTATTACAATGGCCCTCATCCCCATTATCGAGAGGCCCTCGGGTGTCGGCATATAGAGGAGCAGACCCCCTACCATAAGTCCGATAAAGATCCACCTGTTCCTCTTTATGATCTGGAAAATGTAGTGCATTGTAATGACATGACTTATTTTTTAAGCGTTCCTGAGAATATCATGCCTGCTGACAGCCCTGTCAAGGAGATTGTCAACTCAGGTTGACCAAATAAGATATTGCCTTTATAATGGATCACCATGTCAAGCTTCTGGCGGAAAAGACTCCTTTTTTTGTTTTTCATTCTTTCATTAATAGCTCCGGAGGCCTGCTCAAAGAAGGATGTAAAGACCTCAGATGAGGATCTTGTAACGATAAAAGAGGTCTACTCCACGATAGACAGGATAAGAGAGAAATACGAGGAGAAGGACCTACAGGCATTCCTTGCGATAATAGAGCCTCAAGCAGGAGATTTATCAAATAACCTTAAAAAGGGCCTTGAAACCGACTTTGCGAAGTATGACAAAATTCACCTCCGGTTCCGTATCGATGAAATCATTATGGATAAAGATCTTTCTATAGTGAAGCTTCACTGGGACGGGGAATGGGAACAGAGGGCTGACAAGGGAAGATTCAGGGAGACCGGGAATGCCTCACTGAAGATCAAAGGCGAAAAAAAGACAAAGCTTTCAGCTATAGATGGAGATAACCCCTTCGGTATATCCCTCGCAAGAGAGCCTGTTGCCAAAGAGAGGGGAGGGTAACAAGGGGATTGGCGAAAAGGGGTATCAAATCGATCTCCAGCGATTTTCTGGTAATAGGCTCCGGTGTAGCCGGCCTGTCTGCTGCCATTGCACTTTCCGGGGCAGGGAGGGTAGTAGTCCTGAACAAGGGAAGGGCCATGGAAGGGAGTTCAGAGTTTGCCCAGGGCGGGATTGCTGTGGCCATCAGCGAAGAGGACAGCATAGGGTTTCACCTTGAAGACACCCTCGCTGCAGGAAGGGGTTTCTGCCGCGAGGAGGCAGTTAAGGTGATGGTGGGGGAGGGGCCGGACCGGATCAGGGATCTTATCTCGTGGGGCGCAGAATTTGATAAGGAGGGGGGAAGGTTTGCCTTTGCAAGAGAGGCCGCGCACAGCAGGGAAAGAATACTCAGGGCAAAGGGGGATGCCACAGGCGAAGAGATCGTAAAGACACTCCTTAGAAGGGTAAACTCCTCTCCCGAAATTGCGATATTTGAACATCATTTCACCATAGACCTCCTGATAGATAATAGTGGCTGCAGGGGGGCCATTGTAATGGATGAGCCCAAAGGTGAAATATATCTAATAAAGACAAGGGCGACCATTATAGCAACAGGAGGTATCGGGAGGGTATATTCAAGGACGACCAATCCTTCTGTTGTTACCGGAGACGGTATAGCCATGGCCTTCCGTGCCGGTGCAGAACTTGAGGATATGGAGTTTATCCAGTTCCACCCAACATCGCTTTTTTTGCCGGGAGCGCCGCCCTTTCTCCTTTCTGAGGCAATGCGTGGTGAGGGGGCCGTGATAAGGAACATAAATAAAGAGGCCTTCTTATCAAGGTACCATGCAGATGCGGAGATGGCCCCCAGGGATATGGTTGCAAGGGCCATATGGCTTGAGATGCAGGCAACAGGTTCAAGACATGTATATCTTGATCTGACATCCCTTGACCCTGTCTTTATCAGGGGAAGGTTTCCAAAGATATATGCAACATGCCTCCAGTATGACCTGGATATAACAGAAGAGATGATCCCGGTATCGCCGGCTGCCCATTTTATTATGGGCGGGATAAAGACCGACATAAACGGCGCCACAAACATCGGGAGTCTCTATGCTGCCGGCGAGGCGGCATGCACAGGCGTGCACGGGGCAAACAGGCTTGCAAGCAACTCCCTCCTCGAGGGTCTTGTCTTCGGCTCAAGGGCCGGTGAAGAGGCCGTAAAGGCATCAGTCAAAAAGGAGGTTGTAAAGGGGAAGCAGGCTAGTCTTGTCCGTGATCTTATGTCGGATTACGGAGAAGGGTGCAAGGAATCCAGGGATGACAGTGACAAGATAATAAACTCCATCAGGCGATTAATGTGGGATAAGGCAGGCATAGTAAGATCAAAGGATGGGCTGAATGAGGCCCTTATATCTATCAAAGAGCTCTGCACCCTTCTAAATAAAAGGAGACAGACATCCAGGGCTGATCTTGAACTAAAAAATATGATTACAATAGCGCAACTTATCACCATCCCAGCTCTCACAAGGGAAGGGAGTATCGGGGCACACTACAGATCAGATTTCCCTGATAAGGGTGAGAGGTGGGATCGACATTTAGTTTTAAAAAGGGGGGAGGTTATCTCTCAGGGAGGAGCCCCTGATACCCTATGTAATCCTCAGGTCTATCAGTATAGATAATGTCTCCTTTTTCCAGAGCTACCCTGTAGACACCTTTCTTTCTGATTCCGCCAAAATCCCTGTAATATCCTAAAACTTTTTTGATATAAATGTGTGTCTCTTCAAAAGGGGGGATGGTTTTATGCCTCCTCACACTGTTCTCCCCGGCATTGTATGCCGCAAGCGACATCCTGAGGTCCCCATCAAATGAGTCCAGCAAATAGCTTAGATACCTTACGCCTGCCTCGATATTTTCTTCCGGATTAAAGGGGTCGAAAACGTTAAGCTGCTCTGCAGTCTTTGGCATAAGCTGCATAAGACCAACAGCGCCGGCAGGTGAGATAGCCATGGGATCAAAATCTGATTCAGCCTTTATAACTGCCTTTACAAGATTCGGGTCTATCCTATGTGTTTTGGATGCGCTATTAATCGCCTTATTTAAGGTCTGGGGCTGGATCTTTTCCTTCTTTTTTGCTTTTTTTGAACCGGGCTCATCCTTTTTCTCCATCAGCCTAAATCTCTTGTCTGTAGGGACATTGGTAAAGTGGATAGTCCCCTCCTTGTCCTGATACTGATATATCTGGGCATGGGAATAAGAGGAGATTAAAAGAAGAAGCAGGATATGAATATGTATAATGGTCCAGGATGCCTTTTGCATAGTTTCTTATTAGTCCTTATAATTTAAAAATAACATCTATTGTCCAAGGCGTCAAGAAACTATTATAGGGGCTTGCGTCGCCCCCTCCACCGGCAAAGCCGGATGGAGCCTCCCCCTCAACGCTCGCTTTGCTCGCTGGGTATCTATAATATTTGACAATATTATCGGTAGTTATAGCCGGTTTCTTGAGCAACAAGGGACCTGTATTCCCCAAGCAGGCGCCTTGTTATCTTCCCGGGCCTTCCGTCTCCAATCAGGTTCCCATCTATTCCTGCCACAGGCATTATCTCTAAAGATGTGTTTGTAAGGAATGTCTCATCGGCCTTGTATAGATCAGATGGAAGGATATCCTGCTCTAATAGATCAATCCCTATAGCCCCGGAAATAAGGATTATGGCAGATCTGGTAATACCCTTTAGTATTCCGGAGCTAAGCGGAGGGGTTATGATCAGACCTTTTTTTACTATAAAAATATTGGCTGTGGTGGTCTCGGTGACATAACCCTGTGCATTTAACATCAGGGCATCAAAGGCATTTTTATCTTTTGCGCTAATTCTGGCCATGATATTATTGAGGAAATTAAGTGATTTAATTGCCGGATCCAGTGCGTCGGGAGGCATCCTTCTGACTGCCGAGATAACGATCATTACGCCACTTCTATATATTTCTTCCTGAAATGGGGTAAGGGGTTTGGATATCACGATAATGGTCGGCTCCTTGCAAAGATCAGGGTCAAGCCCTATTTCCCCCTCCCCCCTTGTAATGCTAATGCGTATATAGGCCTCTTTTAATCTATTAATCTTTAAAGACTGATAAATGATCTCTTTTAACTCATCTTTCCCTTTGTGGATAGCAAGCCTTATCATCTCAGCAGAACCAAATAGCCTGTCAATGTGCGAATCTACCCTAAAGACAGTCCCATTATATGACCTCAATGTCTCAAAGATACCATCTCCGTACATCAGGCCATGATCAAAGACCGAGACCTTTGCCTCCTCTTTGGGGACAAAACTGTTGTTCAGGTAGATATACATTCCGATTCCGATATTGCCTCAATGGTCTTTATGAGGGCCCTGGACTTATATATCGTCTCATAATACTCCCTCTCAGGATCAGAATCTGCAACGATGCCTGCGCCTATCTGAAGATAGGCCTTATAATTTTTTATTATGAAGCTCCTTATGATGATATTAAGGTCCATATCGCCTGCAAGACTGATATAGCCTGCTGATCCTGTATACGGACCCCTGACCACAGGTTCTAATTCATCTATGATCTCCATGCACCTGACCTTCGGGACGCCTGTGATAGTCCCGCCAGGGAAAACAGCCCTTATCAGGTCCAGATAATCCTTATTGTCCTGAAGCTCACCGACTATATTCGATACAATATGGATAACATGGGAGTAATATTCTATAGCCATCAGTTCATCTACCGCGACACTTCCGTACTTACAGACCCTCCCGATGTCGTTCCTTTCAAGATCTATCAGCATTATATGTTCAGCCCTCTCCTTCTCATCTGTTATCAACTCCTCCCTTAAGATCATATCCTCAGGGGTGTCCTTACCCCTTGGTCTGGTCCCTGCAATAGGCCTTGTCTCAACCCTCCTCCCTTCCAGACTTACAAGCCTCTCGGGGGATGAACTTACGATCCTTACATCATCCATAACAAGATATGCCGCAAAGGGGGAAGGATTTATCTTTCTCAATGTCCTGTAGATCTCGACAGGGTCTATTGATTCAACATCTATGGAGAACCTCTGGGACAGGTTGGCCTGAAAGATATCCCCTGCTGCTATATATGCCTTGCATCTTTCTACCATCTCCATATATCCAGACTTTGTCAGGTTCGGGATTGGCGGTATCGGTCCTGTTCGCCTAATAGTTGCCAAGGCCGGTCGGATTCCGGTACTGGAAGACAAAAGCCGTCCCTCTGTAGTCCCTATCTTGTCGATTGCCTCATTTAAGTATCTCTTCCTCTCACAGCTCAGAAATCTCTCCTTTTGGGGCGTGAATATAATCATAATTGTATTGTCAAGATGATCAAAGGCAATGACAGTATCAGAAAACATCAGAAAGATGTCGGGGATATCCAGGTCATCAATATTCCCCTTTGGAAGGGTTTCAAAGAAATGGACTAATTCATAACTAAAGAATCCGACTGCCCCGCCGAAGAATGGGGGAAGACCGTCAATCCTGGGTAGATGGAAATCTTCGAATATCCCTTTTAGGGTAGTTATCGGATTTCCGAACCTTACAGATCGTGAACCATTCCTTTCGATCTCAATCAGCGTTCCCTTGCTCTTAAATATCAGATAGGGGTCGGTTCCTAAAAATGAATATCTCCCTGTCTTCCTGCCCCCCTTGATGCTCTCAAGGAGGAACGAATAGGGCCCTCTCTCGATGGATTCAAAGGCAGAAAGGGGATCGATCCCTCTATTTTCTATTACCTTATAGACCGGCTGAGGCTTGTCCCCCCTTAAGAAGTCTTCTGCACCAAAGATCCCCTTCATCCCTGCCTCTCCGCAATACCCTTCTCTACCTCATCAAGGGCAACTATAAGCCTCTTTTCCATAAAAACCCCTCTTTTTAAGATACTAAAAGATGTTTATCGGCTAATGATACCCCAAATTCACCTTACTGTTAAACTAAAAAATGAAATCAAATGTCTTTTTTATTAATGATAAAACTTATTAACAACACGGGATAGCGCAAAATTTCCTGCAAAATTTCCCGTGTTAGTAGCAAGTCAAGATGTCCGGTTTTTATAGCAAATG
>JACRHA010000011.1 GCA_016234185.1 Nitrospirota bacterium | reverse complement strand
TCCCCGCACCTCTACAGAGAGGGTATTGGCAGCGGCCAGGAAGATTTGTTTTTCAATCAGACTGACTTTCTGGTTGAACTCATTGGGACCAACGATCTGGACACCATTTAAGATAAAGACAGAGGATGAGACCTTTTCAAACTCCCCATCTGTAAGCCCGCCATTGTTGATCCTGATAACATATGGCGCAGTCGGGTCTTTGACGGAAAATGTTGTTGTCTTGGTAACAGGTGCACCTTGTCCCCTCTGGTAGGAGAGGGGGCCGAAGACCTTAAATTCACCGGCATGGGCTAAGGCCGGAGTCATGATAAGAACAGATAGGACTAAAAGAAATACCTTGCGATAAGCCAATGCCGCCTCCGGAAAAGACAACACATACTGATGCAGCTTCTACTGCTACTTACTAATTAAGACTACTTCCTAACAGGATATTGCGATTAAATATCATAATAAAAATAGGTTTGTCAAGAAAAAAATGCCTGGCTTTCAGACAGACCTCGCCCCCCCACCAAACTACTTGACAAAGATGATAATGAGGCATAAAAGTCTATCATGAAACGCAGCATGCTGTTTATCCTGATATCCTCAATATCAATATTATCTTTGTCCTCTCACGCCTTTGGCGCTTCAATTGACCAGGAGCAGAAAGCCTCCGTCAATCTTACCATCCTCCATCTGAATGATGTCTATCAGATATCACCTGTTGAGACCAGGGAAATAGCCGGCGATGGCACAACCAGAATAACTATGATGGGAGGGCTGTCAAGGATCAAGACACTTATAGACAATATCCGCAAAGGGTCTGAAGATCTGCTGATAATCCATGCAGGAGACATGATCTCCCCTTCTCTGCTATCCTGGAAAAGCGGATTAAAGGGAAGGCACATGATCCATCTCCTTAATCTTATAGGACTGGATATGGCGACCTTTGGGAACCACGAGTTTGACTTCGGATGCATGGAACTTGAAAAAAGGGTCTCTGAATCAAGATTTACCTGGATATCTTCAAATATAGATTTTCCTCCGGATTCAGATGTCTTTAAGGGAGGGATAAAACCCTTTGAGATAAAGGAGTTCAATGGAATTAAGATAGGTTTCTTTGGCCTCACAGTAGGGAGAGGAGATATTGAATGTCCTCAATATAATGGAAGGATCCATTTTAATGACCCGATTGATATCGCTGGAAAGACCGTTAGTCTGCTTAAGAATGCCGGGGCAGAGGTGATAATCGGGGTCACGCACCTGACACTTCCTGTTGATCAATGCATTGCAAAGAGAAATCCAGAGATAGACCTGATCCTGGGGGGGCACGAGCATGAACCTATACATGCAAATGTGAATGGCTCCATGATCACAAAGACAGGCTCTGATGCAAGATACCTGGGAACGGCAAGGCTTGTGATAAAGGGAGACAAAAAAGGTCCAAACATGCTTGTAGATTCAGGACTGATCCCTGTGGGCGAGCACATACGCCCGGACCCTCTCATATCAGAGGTTGTGAATGCCTACGAGGCCCAGGCAGCAGAACTAAAGAGAAAGATAGGGTCTACCGACATTGAACTTGATGCAAGGGAGCTTGCGCTTAGATCAAGGGAGACAAACCTTGGGGACTATATCGCCGATCTAGTAAGGGTTGAGGCCAATGCAGACATCGCAATAATAAATAGCGGGGGATTAAGGGACGACAGGATTATTGAAAAGGGGCCCATAACGCTTGCTGATGTCTATTCCATTCATCCCTTTAATAACAGGGTAGTCAGCATAGAGGTTATTGGAAAGACTATCCTTGAGGCTTTGGAGAATGGCGTCTCACGGAGGGAGGGGATGGAGGGACGCTTTCCCCAGATCTCAGGCATCGCCTTTTCCTTTGATCCATCACTCCCGCCCGGCAGCAGGATTAAAGATGTCAGTATTCAAGGAAAGGAGTTAAGACCGGACAAGATCTATCATCTGGCTACCCTTGATTTTATTGTAAAGAGGGGCGGTGAAGATGGATATAGTATGTTAGAGAACAAGGAATTTAAATCACACAGGCTCCTAACAGATGTAATCATCGAGGAGATCAAAAGATCCGGCGCCATCTCTCCCAGGACAGACAATAGAATCATCAACATAATGCCTGATATAGAAACAGTACAATTTCAATGTCCAAAATAGATGGGTAGGGGCAACCCTATGTGGTTGCCCTGGTCAGACCAGAGATTGGCCCCTACGCCTCCCGGAAAAATTCTATCGTCTTCTTTAATCCCTCTTCAAGGGCAACCTTAGGTTCCCAGCCAAACAAGGTCTTTGCCTTTGTGATATCAGGCTGCCTTACCCTGGGATCATCTACGGGAAGATCCCTGAATACAATCCTGCTCCTGCTTCCTGTAAGCTTTATTATCTCTTTAGCCATGTCAAGTATTGTCATCTCTTCCGGATTCCCAATATTGACAGGCATATTCTCATTAGACATCATCAGTCTGTAGATCCCCTCAATCAGATCCGAGATATAGCAGAAACTCCGTGTCTGCGAACCATCGCCAAAAACCGTTATATCCTTACCGGCAAGGGCCTGGTTCATAAATTCCGGTATCGCCCTGCCATCGTGACTCCTCATCCTCGGCCCATAGGTGTTGAATATCCTTACGATCCTTGTATCCAATTTATGGTACCTGTGATACGCCATGGTCATCGCCTCGGAAAACCTTTTCGCCTCATCATAGACCCCTCTCGGACCAACTGGATTTACATTTCCCCAGTAGTCTTCCTTCTGCGGGTGTACGAGGGGGTCGCCATAGACCTCTGAAGTCGACGCCAGAAAAAACCTTGCCCCCTTCTCCTTTGCAAGACCAAGGGCCTTATGGGTACCGAGTGAACCTACCTTCAGTGTATGTATAGGAAGTTCAAGGTAGTCGATCGGGCTGGCGGGACTCGCAAGGTGGAGTATATAATCAAGGTCTCCATCTACGTAAAGATAGTTTGTAACATCATACTGAAAGAACTTGAATCCGGGATGCCGTATGTGATCGATATTCTTGACAGAACCTGTTACGAGATTGTCCATGCAGATTACCTCGTGCCCCTCAGAAAGAAGCCTGTCGCACAGATGTGAACCTATAAAACCTGCCCCACCAGTAATAAGTACGCGCACATTATCCTCCTTGATCTCTTTATATTAAACAATTATACCGCCGGCAACAGGATAGCCGGCATGTTCAAGCACAAAACGCCCCAACTCAGGTACCTCGAAAAAATTATCTACTGTAACCATCGCCTCAAGGCCTATTTCAACCTCCGCTACCTCAGCAGGTTTAATCGTAGTCGCGTTATGCTCCACAACCTCTATTGATGCAGGGTCAAATCTTTTCAGGATCTTCCTGATGCTCCCCTTAACCTCCTGCGTAGCACACCTAAAGATAATAGGCGTACCCAAGCGGTATTCCTTGTCGACCATCCAGAATATGTTGGCATGGATCGTATCAGTAATGGTCGATAAGATTTTATCAGAGAGTATCTGCCCCCTTTTAAGCCCGGGGCCTTCAATACGTATCCCGACACAGTCTCCGGTTGCTGCAAAAGGCATGTCCTCTTCCAAATATTTTTTAATCTTTGTTATCCTTGCCTTCCTTTTTTCCGGCAATACAAAGACATCTTGTCCCTTCCGCAAGACCCCCGCCTCGACGCGTCCGACTGCTACCGGTTCTCCTACTACTGTATATAGATCCTGCACCGCGAATCTTAAGCCCTTATCCTCGATCTTAAGGGTATCAAAGTTATCGAGCGCTTCAAGTATGGTAGGCCCCTTATACCAGGTAAGTTTTTCGCTCCGAAGGGCAACATTCTCCCCCTTGCTTGCAGAGACAGGTATGATATAGGAAGGGATTATCTTAAGACCTTTGAGCAGGATCTCAATTTCATTTCTGATTTCATTGAAGGATTCCTCCCTGTATCCTGCAAGATCCATCTTATTGACCAGCACCGCTATCTGCCTGACACCCAGAAGGCTCAGGATGTAGCAGTGCCTCCTCGTCTGCTCCTGTATCCCCTGGCTTATATCAATGAGCAGAAGCGCAGCCTCTGCCTGGGATGTACCGCTTATCATATTTTTCAGGAATTCCTTATGCCCCGGCGCATCGATGATAACGTATCTCCTTTTTTTTGTCATAAAAAAGGTATGGGCGATGTCAATTGTTATACCTTTTTTGCGTTCCTCTTCAAGGTTGTCCATAATGTATGCAAACTCAAGTTCCCTGCCTTGCAATTCCGATGCCTTTCTGATCTCTTCGAGTTTCTCGGGCGGCAAAGACCCTGTATCATAGATCAGCCTCCCGACAAGGGTGGACTTGCCATGGTCTACATGGCCAACGATTACTATATGCAATGACCTCTCTTCCATTATCCCCTCCTACATATACCCTAGCGAGCGTAGTTTCTGCATGGTATAGGCATCCTCCTTGTCCTGCGCCCTTCCAGAACGCTCTGAGGTGTTGCTCGTCTCCAGCTCACTTATTATCTCATCAACACTTGAGGCATTAGATTCTATCGGGCTGCAGCAGGGAGCGCACCCTATGCTCCTGTACCTCTTCCCCTCTTTACTGAAATATAGTTCTGACATGGGAATATTCTCTCTCTTTATGTATCTCCAGATATCCAGTTCTGTCATATGCAGGATCGGATGCACCCTGAAATGGTTGTCCTCGGCAGCAGTTGATTTATACTGGTCCCAAAGCTCTGCCGGCTGGTTCTCATAATCCCACTTGAAGTTTTCATCCCTCGGCGAGAAGACCCTCTCCTTTGCGCGTATACCATGCTCGTCCCTGCGTATACCTAACAGGAGTGCCTTTAACCCATATTTCCCGATCGTCTCCTTCAGGGCATTTGTCTTAAGCTCATTACAGCAATCAAGTTTTGACCCTTTGCCCGGCCCCATGGCTGCCTCTATCTGTCCTTCATTCCTCCCGACTATAAGATTAAGTCCCCACTTCTTAGCGTATTCATCCCTGAACCTGTACATCTCAGGGAATTTATACGTCGTATCGATATGAATAACCGGAAAGGGGATTTGACCGAAAAATGCCTTCCGGCAGAGCCAAAGCAGCGTTGTTGAATCCTTCCCTACTGACCATAGCATCGCTATATCCTTGAATCTATAATAGGCCTCTCTGATAATAAAGATAGACTTGTTTTCCAGAATAGTTAGGTGTTCCATGTGCGCTCCTTTGAAAAATAGTTCAGGATAATTCCTGCCAGATTTTCTATGTGAAGCCGCACGCCCATCTCTATATTGCCGGGCAGGATGCAATGGGCATCATACCGGGTGTGCATCCCTGAAAATTGCCCTTTTCCAAAGACCTCTTCCTTTTTCAAGGTGCCTTTCAGATCAAACCCGTCATTTGCAAGGCATACAAGGTCCGGCCCTTTATCGCTCGAAGGCCCCTGGTAGAGATCACCATTCTCACAGATAGTATTTATTACCGGATTACCATTATTGTCTGCAAGGGATACCAACATATCCTTTAACTCCCTTATTACATCTTTTTTCCCTGGCGCCGATACAGAACCTAAAGGATACCTTCCCTCCAGGTTTACATAGATCCTGGCAGGGTCCATGCAAAAGGCCTTAGTCCCTGTGTCTATCTGCTCAAAATATTCCTTCTGCTTATTTATCTTCAAGAAACCCCCTTCTCTCAGTAGGGAATTGATATAGACCTCCTGCCTTAATACAGTGAATCCATGGTCCGACATCGTCATAAAAAGTCCCATGCCGCCCGTTTTATCCATGAAGCGGGTAAAAAGCCTTCCTATTATCTCATCAATCCTTTTATAAAAGGATACAAAAAGATCATGGTATTTATGCCCCTGGTCTCTTGCGGCATCAAAGAAGAAATGATGGAGGCGGTCTGTCTCGGTAATCACCCCGATAAAAAGATCCCACGACTCATTATCAAAAAAATAATCGTATGCCAGGGCCCTCTTCTCCAGCGCGGAAAATACCTCCTTTAAAAAAAGATCAGGCTCTTCTGCCGCCTTTGCGGCATCCACATCAGGAACATAACCTATAGACTCCAAATAGTTATATGCATACTCAGGATATGTGCCTTTCTTCAGATCAGGACATACAAACCCTGCTGTCAGTATGCCGTTCATTGGAGCCGCAGGGTAGGTCTGGGGGATATTCAGGACAATAGATCTCAGGCGGTTATTTATGCTGGTCTTATATGCTCCGTATAAGGCAGAGTTCCTGTTATTGACCGTTCCCCCTATGATATCCCAGATCGTCGGGGCCTGGATATCCCTTGAGGATGGGAAATAGATCTTATAACTCCCGGGCCGGAGATCCATAAAGCCGAATATCCCATGCTCTCCGGGATTCACCCCTGTCATAAAGGATGTCCATGACGTTGATGAGACATCCGGAATCGATGCATCCATCTGATGGAGTCTAAATCCGCCGGACAATATCTTCTTAAAATTCGGAAGATACCCCTTTTCAATATAATCGGTTATAAGGGTATAGGGAACCCCGTCCAATCCGATGACGAGCAGCTTTGGAGTATCGTTCATGTGAATCACCTATTTCTCCTTTTCAACCCTGCACAAAAGACCACGAAGTTGGTAAGAACCGAATGCCGGATCATAGGGCGGTCCGTTATTGGTAAGGATATTGGCATTAGATTCCCAGACCCCATATTCAGGGCCCGGCTTCTCAGGAAACCACCAGCCATGCTCGATATTGACTACCCCGGGTTGGATATCCTCTGTTACCAGGGCCCTCATCCTTATGCTCCCCCTTGGGGAGGATATGACGATCCAATCCCCGCCCTTAATCCCATGGATGGCTGCAACCTCAGTATGTATCTCTGCCTGGGGGTCTGGCCTGCGACTTCTCAATGAAGCTATCTGCCTGTGTTCGCTGTGAAAGAATTCAATCCTGCGGCTTCCGGTTGTAAGGACATAGGGAAAGTCCCTTGCAAGCTCAGGACTATTAAGAGGACTTTCTGGAGGCTCCCTGTATACAGGAAGCGGTTCATAGCCCATCCGCTCCAGCGTCCTGGAATATAGCTCAACTTTTTTTGAGGGTGTCCTGAAGCCTTTTTTCTCGTATTTCCTATATTCATGGGAGGGGTATATGAAACCCCGTTCCTTTAGTTTCTGATAGGTTATACCAAGCGGTTCCAGCTGATAGTCCATGACAGCTTCAAGGCCGTCCCTGCTCCCCGGCAGGTCGAGCCTCCCGGACAATTCATCCATAATCCACTCATCCTGCCTGCACTCCCCGACCTGGGTTGTCTTTTGCTGGGCCATCACAATATTCTCAACTACCAGAGGGTAGCCGATCAACTGCTCAACCTCCGGCCAAAAGGCCGCAGGCAGGACATAGTCGGCTATTGCAGCAGTTGGCGTCATGAAAAGGTCAGTGACTACAAGGAGGTCCAGTCTCTGAAGGGCCTCATAAACATCTTTAGGGTTTGAAACAGTTGTGAGGGGATTGCCGCCGAATATCAGAAGCGCCCTGATCCTGTATGGATCACCGGTCTTCATGGCCTTAAACAATGCAGGTATGTGCGCAGAAGGCATAAAGGCCCGCCACCCGCCAAGGAGTTTAAAGGTCTCTGCCCCAAGCCTCTTTTTAAGCATACCTTCCGGAAGTTTATTCTTTAAGGTCGGGTAGCCGCGAATGATGTTCATCCCGAGTATATCTCCGCCTGGGATGTCGATATTTCCTGTCAATCCTCGCAGGATTGCAATGGCCCTGACGGTCTGGAGGGAATTAATATTCTGCTCTATGCCAAGTCCCCATTCCAGGATAGCAGGCTTGCTTGCAGCGTAGATCCTGGCAGCCCGGACAATATCATCTGTCCTTACCCATGAAATCTTCTCCGCCCATTCCGGCGTATAAGGTATTATATGTGCCTTGAGCTCTTTAAACCCGTAAGTCCATCTTTCCACAAAGTCCCTGTCATATATATCTTCACTGATGATTACATTTATCATGGCAAGGGCCAGTGCGGCATCTGTCCCGGGTCTTACAGGGAGCCACTCTTTGCAACGCTTCGCAGTCTCTGATCTCCTCGGGTCAACAGCTATGCCTATGGCGCCCTTATCCAGCGCCCTTTTAACCGAAATGATAAGCTCGCCATCCGGGCCGGATACCAGGGGATTATGCCCCCAGAACAGTATGCACTTAGGGGGGGCCTCTCCGTAGTAATCCCCGGTGACAAATCCACCATAGGTGAGATTGCTTACTGTAATCCTCGGGATAAAACACTGGGCCAGGCCAGGCTCATACCAGTTTGGTGTCCCAAGGGCATTGGCAAACCTTACAACATGCATGTAATGATGTCTCCCTGTCCCCTGC
>JACRHA010000183.1 GCA_016234185.1 Nitrospirota bacterium | reverse complement strand
CTGAAGCCTTCCATCAAGACCATTTCTATCAGAGATGTCAAGAGAGGAATAATTATTATACCTTATATTGATGATCTCCCCTGCTATGTTTTTCCAGCCAGCCCGTAAAATCTACTTGAGAGATCGGCCTGCTTATGAAATATCCTTGCACCGCATCACATCCAAGCCGGCTGAGTATATCCAATGTCTCTTTATTTTCTACGCCCTCTGCTGTAATCTTAAGCTCAAGGCTATGACCAAGCTCAATCATAGTGGTAATGATTTTCCTGCTGTTTTCGTTTTTCATCATATCCATAACAAATGACTTGTCTATCTTTAATTCATCTACAGGGAACCTCTGGAGATATCCGAGGGATGAGTAGCCTGTGCCAAAGTCATCTATGGAAAACTTAATGCCCATAGAGGTAAGCTCGGTTATAGTTTCCATGGCAAGCTCAGGGTTTTGCATGATGATACTCTCGGTAATCTCAAACCTTAACCATCCTGGATCAACACCCCATGTAGAGAGGAGCCCCTTAATCTGGTCCATGAATTGCGGCGTTTGAAGGTTCTTAACTGATATATTTACCGCGATAGAGACTTCATGTCCCATCTGAGTCCAACATCTCGATTGTCGTATCGCTTCTTTAAGTACCCAATAGGTAAGTTGTTTGATTATACCTGTACGTTCAGCAAGGGAGATAAAGTCGTTTGGCGGTATTATCCCGGATTTTGGGTGTTGCCATCGGACCAAGGCCTCTGCCCCTATTAGTCGGGCATCTTTAAGATTAATCTTTGGCTGATATAGTAGAAAAAGCTGATCCTCGGATATAGCGGTGCGAAGCTCACTTATTAGTATAAGGCGGTCCTGGGAATATTTGTCGTATTCTGGGGAATAGGTGCAAAAGTCGGCTTCTCTTTGTTTGGCAGTATCTATTGCCACATGCGCCCGCCTTATTAATGTATCTGCATCATCACCATGACCAGGGAAAAAAGATATACCGATCCTGATAGAAATATCTACAGGAACCCCCTCAATAACAAATGGCTCTTCAAACCTTTTTGTGATCTTAAGGGCAATACCATTGGCGACCACTATATCATTGTTCTCCATAAAGATAGCAAACCCGTCTCCCCCAATGCGTGCCACTATATCAGCATCTCTGACGCACTCAGATAAACGCGATCCTATTAGCCTTAATATTATGTCGCCATTCTGGTATCCGAGGGTATTATTAATCTCTTTAAAATGCTCAACACCAATGGCAAGGATGGCCAGTGGTCTATTTTCAAATCCTGCGGTCAGAATAGTCTGCCGGAGAAGGTCTCGGAAAAAGGATTTATTAGGCAGGCCAGTAAGAGTATCATAAAAAGCAAGATGATGGATCTTTTCTTCTGTCTGTGTGCGTTCAATCGCACGTCCAAGCTGGGTACCGGCCTGATGAAAAATGTCGAGGAGTTCATGGTCCGGTCCTACCGCCTCGGTTGAGAAAAACTCCATTACTGCCTTTACATCCCTGTTGGACAGGACCGGGAAAAATAATCCAGACTTGAGGCCGACTTCTCTTGCCGCTTGCGCCCTCAAAAATCTAGGATCCTCGGTCACATCTGTAACCCAGATCGGCTTGGTAGCAGCAAAAACTTGGCCAGGCAGTCCAACACCACACCTAAACTTTGTAGCCATTGTTGCATCTCTGAAGCTGTCAAAGCGTTTTGGATCATCAATGTGCCAAATATCCATTGAGCATAGTTCATCCGCAGTCTCTCTGGAACAAATATAGGCATGTCCGACAGGCCAGCCGATAAGATCACAGACGGCATCTATTGTTACATGAAGAGGTTCCTCTATGTTCGATGCCTCATTGGCAGCTATTGCCACTTTCCGAATGAATTGTCCGAATATGTCCGCCCTTCTTAGATGCTCTGAACTGACCCTTAACGCATCTTCCGCTTTTTTCTTATCGGTGATGTCAATCGCTGTTCCTGATATAATCTCTCCATCCAGGACAGCGCTTATCAATAAAGTTTTAGTTTCTCCGCCCTTTGTGAGCACATTAAGCTCACGAGAGTCAATACTGCCCTTATTATTGAAATCTGCTATAAAATTCTCCCACCCCCCCCGATACTGCCTCCTGAAGCGAGTTAAACCCGATCATCCTTGTCGCAGTATCATTTAAATAGAGTATATCCCTATTAAGGTTGGATTGAAATATTCCCGTATTGGCGGTATTCACAATGCCCTTATATTTATTCTCTGACTTTATCAGCTCTTCTTCCACCCGTTTCCGTTCAAAAAATTGCCCCAACTGGGAACCTACAGAGGCAAATAGCTGGATCTGCTCCTCATCAGGCTGCCGGATCTCCCGGTTGAATAATAGGACCACAATAATGACGATGCCTAAGACCTCATCCTTAAACTTTACAGGGAAGCCAAAGGCCCCATGGAGACCTATCTTGGAAGCACAAGGCCCCCGGGGAAAGTTTGCTTCCTTGGCCACATTAGCAATCCATACGGGCTTTCCAGTCGACCAAACACGTCCTGGTATTCCACAGCCAGGCAGAAAGCTAATTTTCCATGTAATTTCTTTAAATTCTGATATATCAATTGATGTTTGATGCCAGATATTGGCACAAACTAGCGCATTCTTCTCTCGATCCACCCTCCATATTTCGCCTATATCCCACCCCATCTCTATACAGAGGGCCTGGAGGACCTTATCGGCGGCTTCGTCAAGCGCCACAGATTCTGTCAATATACGGCTTATGGCATACTGGGTAGCCAGACGACGTTCTGCTTTGGTACGCTCAATCACCTTATCCTTAAGGTCCCTGTTTGCGGATTCGAGCTGTGCTGTACGTTCGGTAATCCGCTGCTCAAGCCCATCATTTATTCTGCGAATCTCTTCTTTTGCTTGTAATTCCTTTTTGATGGAAATCTGGGCATATAGGCCAAATATACCCAGAATAGCTATGAGTATGATACGCATCCAAAATTCATTTGGATCTGGAGAAATTAAACGCTCGGAAAAACTCCCCAAGTGGTAAACATAGGCATCAAAGGAAGACTCAATAAACCAATAGACAATACCGGCTATAATTCCTGCCCATATAAAATTGATCCTCCCCAAAATCGTAGATCTCATTTTGGCATCCATGCTTATCCGAATAAGCTATAATTATATCACTAATATCATGATATTTATCATATTACATCATAACCATTAAGATTGTCAAGTAAGTTTATTAAGATCAAAGGCCCTTGTGGGATTCCTCCCTTTTCAATTAATACCTAAAGAACCCCTTTTATTTTTAAAAGCATTTAAGTATAATGACAACACTTTCCTTTTGTGGTTCTAAATGGCCGGGTATTATGATATAAGAAGGGGAACATTTACGCCGATAGCCGCTTAATCTGCGACAGTACAGAGCTTCTTATCTCCCCTTAACCAAAGGAGATAAAGATTCCTCCTTAGGCGATTCTACTTCCTGCATAAGCAGTATACCGGGAACTTGACATAGAAGCTGAGTATGTAAAACTGGCAAATCAAAAAATAAAGGCACATTTAAGATCTACAGCACGACCTGTTGTTTCTGAAGAATGGGCACAGCGCAGCGTATAATATATTTGAATTAGGTTCATTATTATACTGCTTCCCTGATGGGACTCGCAAAGTATGCGGAGGAGATCTCGAGCAAAATATATTGGAAAAGCAGTATCAGGATATGAGAATATAAATTCCATTAAGATAAAGAATGTTTGGACGAATCATGTCTAAGGATTTTTGGAAAGATTATTATTTAAAAGAGAATATGGAATTTTTGGGAGACGTATATATAGATTTCCGGAAAACCCGAGCACCGATAGAGGCAGGATTTGCAAAGAAGGTTTTAGGTATCCAAAAAGGAGAAAAAATCTTGGATCTCTGCTGTGGAATGGGGCACAACTCTGTGTATCTTGCTAAGCAAGGCATCCAAGTAGTGGGGGCGGATTATTCCCATTATTCTATAAAGAAGGCAAGGGAGCTTATGGCTAGAGAAGGAGTGGAAATCCTATTTTGGGAAGGAGATGCAAGAGAAATTCCATGGGTGGAAGAATTCGATGTTGTCGTGATGCTATTTAACAGTTTTGGCTATTCTGAGGAAGATGAGGAAAATTTAAAGATATTAAAAAAGATCGCTTCTGTCTTAAAAAGTCGGGGAAGATTTTTTATAGAGGTCATGAACAGAGATTTTGCAGTAGTTCAGGCCAAGAAGGGATCTGATGAATTTAAGGTTAGTAATGGATATCACCAGCAGGTATTTTATCAATTTGACCCCAAAAGCGGTATTTTTCGGATTAAGCGCATTGTCTTTAAAACAGAAGGTAAGAGAGAGTTTAAGTTCTCCCAAAGGGCATACACCTATTCTGAGTTAAATTATCTAATGCGTGAAGTTGGACTAAAGATAACAGGGGCGTATGGTGGATATGAAGGAAATTCATTTACCCTAGATTCACAATCTTTGATTGTAATCGGGAATAAAAGGTAATCGAAGATAAGGTAGGATCTTGACATCTAAAACCGGCCTCAGATCATGGCTTTCATTTGAAAATATAAAGAACCTCCTCTTTATCTTTATACCTATCACACTGTTGTTCGAATTCATCCATGCCGACCCCCTGTTTATCTTTATCTCCGCCTCCATAGGTATAATCCCCCTTGCCGGTCTGATGGGAAAGGCCACAGAGGCCATGGCAAGCTCGTCTGGAGAGGCGATAGGAGGATTTTTAAATGCCTCTTTTGGAAATGCTGCTGAGCTTATTATTGCTGCCATGGCCTTGAAAGGGGGGCTCCATGACCTGGTAAAGGCATCCATAACAGGTTCGATCGTAGGTAACCTGCTCCTTGTAATGGGATTGGCTATCGTTGCCGGCGGCGTAAAGAACAAGGTGCAGACATTTAACAGGACTGCGGCAGGCATGGGGGCCACACTTCTGTTTCTCTCAACTGTCGGCCTCGTAATACCCGCCCTATTCCACTATTCAGTAAAGGGCATCTCCAATCCGCCGGAGAGGGAGTTGAGTGTTGAGATAGCAATCGTCCTTTTTGTTGCCTATCTCTTGAGCCTCCTCTTCTCATTGAAGACGCACAGGCACCTCTATGAAACAGGGGGACAAAAAGATGAGAAGGTCCCCCACTGGGGATGGGGAAGGTCTATATCTGTCCTCCTTGGCGCAACAGCAGGTGTTGCTGTAATGAGCGAGATCCTTGTATCTGCCATTGAACCGGCAGCAAAGAGCCTTGGGATATCAGAGCTCTTCATAGGCGTTATCTTAGTTGCTATTATTGGAAATGCCGCTGAGCATTCCACTGCTGTGCTCGTAGCAGCAAGGAACAAGATGGACCTGGCCATGGGAATTGCAGTAGGATCAAGCATACAGATAGCCCTATTTGTGGCGCCTCTACTCATATTTATCAGCTATATCTTCGGATCTCCAATGGACCTTATCTTTACACCCTTTGAGGTGGTGGCTGTAGCCTTATCTGTGGGGATCACCGGATTTGTAGCAATGGACGGGGAGTCAAACTGGCTTGAAGGGGTGATGCTCCTTGCAGTCTATTTCATTCTCGGCATAGCCTTCTTCTATCTTCCCTAAGAAGTAAATAAGAGCGCCTCAAAACCCTTGTTATCAATAGCTTCTTTATGTTAATATTACCATCTGATAAGCGGCTTTCAGCGTAAGAGTGCAAGCCTTAAAGAAGTAAGAGGAGAAATTATGAGCATGGCTATCAGCAAGGAAGAGGTCGAACGTGTTGCAAAGCTGGCAAGACTTCTGGTCAGCGAAGAGGAGAAGGATGTACTTGCAAGACAGCTTTCAAGCATCCTGACATATGTAGGAAAGCTGAATGAGCTCAACACAGAAGGTGTAGAGCCGCTCTCCCATGTTATCGACATAAAGAACGTCTTCAGGGAGGACAGGGTCAGGGAATCGCTTTCCCAGGACCTTGCCTTGAGCAATGCCCCTGAAAAGAGGGATGGTTTCTTCAGGGTTCCAAAGATAATTGAGTAGACAGGAGTTAATATGCTTCGTCTTATGTTAAAGTCAAAGATCCATGGCGCAACTATAACGGATGCCAACCTCGCATACGAGGGGAGTGTAACAATCGATCAGGAATTCATGGAGGCTGTCGGCATAATTCCATATGAGCAGGTCATGATCTCCAATATAAATAATGGCGAGAGGTTTGAGACCTATGCAATACCCGGCGAGAGGGGAAAAGGCGGTGTCTGTTTAAACGGCCCTGCCGCAAGGAAGGGTGTTACAGGCGACAGGATAGTAATCTTCTGTTATTCATATTATGACGAAAAAGAGATCTTTACATATAAACCGAAGATCATAAAGCTCGGACCAAAGAACAAGAGGATCGATTAGTGGATCTTCACCGCCTCACCATACATGAACTGTCGGGGATGCTGAAAAAGGGAGAAATACGATCAAGGGATATTGTAGACTCCCTCTTTAAAAGGATAGATCATACTGAGGGCAAGATAGCTGCGTATATGACATTGACAAGGGATCTTGCCTATGAGCAGGCTGAAAAGGCCGATTCCCTGATAAAATCCGGGAAGGCAGGTTATCTTACCGGGATCCCGATCGCCATTAAGGACAATATATGCACAAAAGGCATTAGGACCACCTGCTCCTCAAAGATACTTGAAGGCCTTGTCCCGCCCTATGATGCCACCGTGATCACAAGACTTAAGGACGCCGGGGCTGTCTTTACGGGAAAGACCAATATGGACGAATTTGCAATGGGCTCATCCACAGAGAATTCGGCATATGCCCTCACAAAGAACCCCTGGGATACGGAGAGGATACCCGGGGGCTCAAGCGGCGGATCTGCGGCGGCTGTATCTGCCGATGAATGTATAGCCGCACTCGGATCTGACACCGGGGGATCGATTAGGCAGCCTGCTGCGTGCTGTGGTGTAGTAGGGTTAAAACCTACATACGGCAGGGTGTCAAGATATGGCCTTGTGGCATTTGCTTCATCCCTTGACCAGATCGGCCCCATAACAAAGGATGTAACAGACAGCGCCATGCTGTTGAATATAATCGGCGGACATGATCCTCTCGACTCCACATCAGTAGGCACCCCTATGCCCGATTTCACGGGGTCTTTTGAGGGAGGTATAAAGGGGGTCAGGATCGGTATACCAAAAGAATATTTTATAGAAGGGATGGATATAGAGGTTGAAAGATCTGTCATGGACTCCATATCCATCCTTGAAGGTCTTGGCGCAATAAAAAAGGATATATCCCTCCCTCATACGGATTATGCCGTAGCCTCATATTATATCCTGGCCACGGCTGAGGCGAGCTCCAATCTTGCACGCTACGATGGCGCAAGATACGGCTTTAGGACAAAGAATGCAAAAGACCTGTTCGATATGTATATCAGGAGCAGGCAGGAAGGTTTTGGTCCAGAGGTAAAAAGACGGATCATGCTGGGCACTTACGCCCTGTCGGCCGGATACTATGATGCCTACTACAGGAAGGCCCAACAGGTGAGGCGCCTGATAAAAGAGGACTTTGACAGGGCCTTTGAATCGGTTGATGTCATTATTACCCCGACTGCACCTACCCCTGCCTTTAAGACAGGAGAAAAGACTCAAGACCCCCTTAAGATGTATCTCTCCGATATTTTCACTATATCAGTAAATCTCGCGGGCATCCCGGCTATATCAATCCCATGCGGGTTTGGGAGCGGAGATCTGCCTATAGGCCTCCAGATATCGGGGAGACACTTTGACGAGGAAACACTGTTCAGGCTTGCATATGCCTTTGAGCAGTCTACAGAATGGCACAAGAGGAGGCCGGCGATTTAAATAACTCCCCTCTGCTCCCCTCTTTAACAAAGAGGGGATGGGGGCGTTACGCGAGGTTTATTAATGCAGTATGAGGTGGTAATCGGGGTTGAGGTTCATGCCCAGCTTCTGACAGAATCAAAGATGTTCTGCGGTTGCAGCACAAGGTTCGGGGAAAGGCCCAATACGCAGACCTGTCCAGTATGCCTTGGACTTCCTGGTACACTTCCAGTCATCAATAAAAAGGCTGTGGAGATGGCCATTAAGACCTCCCTCGCTACAAACTGTATGATATCTGCATACAACCGGTTCGCCAGGAAGAACTACTTCTACCCTGACCTTCCCAAAGGTTACCAGGTCTCTCAGTATGAACTCCCATTGGGGGAAAACGGATTTCTTGATATAGATACAGACGGAATAAAAAAGAAGATAAGGATACGAAGGGTCCATATGGAGGAAGATGCCGGGAAGAACCTCCATGAAGACATAGCAAATGCGAGTCATGTTGATCTGAACAGGGCAGGAGTACCTCTCCTTGAGATCGTGAGTGAGCCTGACATAAGATCACCTGAAGAGACCGTTTCCTACCTGAAATCCCTGAGGGATATACTGATCTACCTCGAAGTCTGCGACGGGAATATGGATGAGGGCAGCTTCAGGTGCGAACCGAATATATCGCTCAGACCGGCAGGGAGCCTGGAGCTTGGCACCAAGACAGAGCTTAAGAACATAAACTCCTTCAAGTTCGTACAAAAAGCCCTGGAATATGAGGTAAAAAGACAGGAAAAGACCTTAAGGGAAGGCGGCAGGGTAATTCAGGAGACAAGACTCTGGGATACCGACAGGGAGGTTACAGAGACGATGAGGAGTAAAGAGGAGGCACATGACTACAGATACTTCCCTGAGCCGGATCTGGCCCCTATAATGATCTCCAGGGAGTGGATAGAGGAGATCAGATCAGACCTGCCTGAACTCCCAAACGCAAAAAGGATAAGGCTTGTAAACCAATATGGGATACCAGAATATGATGCAGCGCTGCTCATATCTTCTAAGGGCCTGGCCGATTATTTCGAGAGGTGCGTAAGCCTCTATAATCAACCAAAGACAGTAAGCAACTGGATAATGGTAGACTTATTAAGATTTCTTAAAGCAGATAGCATGGCCATAGAAAAATGCCCTCTGAGACCCGAGCAGCTTGCCGGCATGCTCAAACTGATTGACAAAGGGACTATCAGCGGAAAGATAGCAAAGACGGTCTTTGAGGAGATGTACAGGACGGGCAAAGAGCCGGCGACTATTGTAAAGGAGAGCGGGCTTACCCAGATAGTTGATGAATCTGAGATTGAAAGGGTTATAGAGGGTGTGATAAATTCAAACCCTGATAAGGTTGAGGCGTACAGGAAAGGAAAGGACAAACTATTTGGCTTCTTTGTTGGCGAGGTAATGCGAGCCTCAGGCGGAAAGGCCAACCCGGCAAAGGTAAATGACCTCTTAAGAAAGAGATTAAACAGGTAGCATATCCCCTACTAGGGCCCTACTAGTGGGAATCTACTTGAGCTGATCAAATAAGTTTGGAAAAGGGACGGTATCTTTTAGTTACCAGCGAGCGAATGCGAGCGTTGAGGGGGAGGTGACGATCAACTGTGGGGGCCCGTCCGGTGCAGTGGCTCCTCCGATGCCCCCACACCCCGCGCTTGCACCGGCAAAGCCGGATGCTCGCTTCGGCTTTGCCTGAGGAGGGGGCGACGCAAGCCCCTATGATAGGAGGCGAATTGAGCAATATAATTGATATTTTTGCAAGGGAGATACTCGATTCTCGCGGATACCCGACTGTTGAGGTCGATGTCATTACCGAGGCAGCCATTATAGGCAGGGCCTCTGTACCCTCCGGGGCATCAAAGGGAGATAATGAGGCTATTGAGTTAAGGGACAATGACAAGAAGAGATATCATGGAAAGGGCGTAAGGAATGCCGTTTCTAACGTGCGCAACGAGGTCCACCCCAGACTGGCGGGGATAGACGTCCTGGAGCAGGTCAGGATTGACCAGATCATGATAGACCTCGATGGTACAAAGAACAAGGGCAGGCTTGGCGCCAATGCCATACTCGGGGTCTCACTGGCATGCGCAAAAGCGGCGGCAGAGGAATCAGGCCTTCCCCTCTACCGTTATATCGGTGGGGTAAATGCAAAGGAGCTTCCTGTTCCCATGATGAATATTATCAATGGCGGGTCTCATGCCAATAACAGCCTTGATATCCAGGAATTTATGATCATCCCTGCCGGGGCAAGCTCTTTCTCAGACGCCATCAGGATTGGCACAGAGGTCTTTCACCGTCTTAAATCAGTCCTGAAAGAGAAGGGCTATTCAACTGCCGTAGGGGATGAAGGGGGATTTGCCCCTGACCTGAAATCCAATGAAGAGGCTATAGATCTGATAATCGATGCAATAGGATCAGCAGGGTATACCCCTGGAAGAGATATCCAGATTGCCCTCGATGTAGCTGCAAGCGAGTTCTACGAGAAGGGCAAGTATAAGTTGAAACTAAAGGGAAACAAAGGCAAGGGAAATGTAGCAATGACCAGTGATGATATGATAGCTTACTATGGAAAACTGATCAAGGCCTACCCTATTGTATCAATTGAAGACCCGCTCTCAGAGCATGACTGGAAAGGATGGCAGGCCTTGACCGAAAAGATGGGGGACAAGGTGCAGCTTGTTGGAGATGATATATTCGTCACAAATATTGACCTCTTAAAAAAGGGGATCACTGAGGGGATAGGAAACTCTATACTGATCAAATTGAACCAGATAGGCACCTTAACGGAGACCATAGATACGGTTACCATGGCAAGGAAGGCCGGATATAATACCATTATCTCGCACAGGTCAGGGGAGACCGAGGATACAACCATCTCAGACCTTTCTGTAGCCTTAAATGCCGGCCAGATCAAGACCGGATCGCTTTCAAGGACAGAGAGGATCGCAAAATATAACCAGCTTATCAGGATCGAGGAGGAGCTTGGTTCTACCGCACTCTTCAAGGGCAGAGAAGGTTCATGGCTAAGGTTAATAAAGGGAAGATAACCGGCAGGCAGAGAAAAAGAGGGATCTTATTTCTCCTTATCTCAGCCTTTATCATCATTTATGTAGCGGTTTCATTTATAACGGGCAATATGGGGCTATTCACGATAATAGAAATGGGGCACACCAAGAGGGACCTGATCAATCAGATTACGAAACTGGAAGAAGAGAACAGGAAACTCAGCGAAGAGATCTGGAGTATAAAAGAGGACCCGGATCATATTGAGGCAATAGCAAGGGATCGCCTTGGGTTAGTAAAAAAGGGTGAGACTGTATATAGGTTTGTTGAATAAAAAAGTCAACAAATTGTGTCTTGGTTACCGATCATGTCAATTACTTGTGGATAAACGTGAATTCGCTTCATTCAGGGTTAACAGGTATGGGCAAAAAAGGACAATATTATTATAATATGTTGTTTTTATTGATTTATTTTCTGCCTAAATGTTGTGCATTCTGCTCTTTTTCTAATAGCTTTAAGGCTCCACAAAATGGATTTAGTGGGTTATGCACAGCTTTTCCACATTTGTTGTGGAAAGAGACATTAACCCCTGATTCTACTTAGAGAATTTCTGGAGATATTAGTTTATTAACAATTTTACATCTAAGCTATGAAAATGGGTATCCCTGAACTTAAAGATGGAGATTCGATAGAGGGGATCTTTCTGGTCCGATCTAAACAGGTTTCAACATCAAGGACCGGCAACCTCTTCATTACCATAACCCTGGCAAACAAAAATGGTGAACTGGACGGTAAGATATGGGATGAACCTGATGAGATGGGCAAGAGGTTTAACAAGGACGATTTTATAAAAATAAGAGGCCGGATCACATCCTACCAGGGAGCAAGGCAGGTAAATATAAAATCCCTTGAGAGGGTCGAGGATGATATGGTTGATATATCTCTATTTATCCCTGCATCAAAAAGGGATATAGAAGAGATGGTATCTGAGCTGCGCTCTGAGATTGACAGGATCAAAAACCCTCACCTTAAAGGCCTCCTTAAGGCATTTTCCGATGACCCTGAATTCATGGCGCTATTCAAAAAGGCGCCGGCAGCAAAAGGGGTTCATCATGTATATATCGGCGGCCTCCTCGAGCATACCCTGGAACTGATCATGCTCTGCAGGGACATAATCAGGCATTATCCGGATGCTGATGCTGATCTGCTGGTAACAGGAGCAATCCTCCATGATGCTGGAAAGGTATACGAATTGGGGTATAAGAAATCAATAGACTATACAGATGAGGGCAGGCTGATAGGCCACATATTGTTAGGTTTCAGGCTTGTAGAGGAAAAGATAAGGATGCTGGAGGGATTCCCTAAGGACCTTGCCATGCTGCTTGAACATATTATTATAAGTCATCAAGGAAGATATGAGTGGGGGTCCCCGAAGAGGCCCAAGACACTTGAGGCGCTCATCCTCCACTATCTGGATGAGATGAATGCAAAGATCAAGTCCTTTAAGGAGACCTTTGAGAAGGGGAAGATCGATGCAGAAAACACAGAGGACCAGACAGGATGGAGCAGTTACAACAGGATCTTTGAGAGGTTCCTTTATAATAGGAGATACAGAGGGAAATGAACATCCCTAATTTCCTCACGATATTAAGGATCCTCCTTGTCCCTGTTTTTATCAACCTCCTGATTTACGGATACCATATCTCCGCCCTGATAGTCTTTCTCCTGGCCGGCCTTACTGATGGCCTTGATGGTTTTATTGCAAGGATATCCAATAAGAAGACGACCCTGGGGGCCTACCTTGACCCCATGGCCGACAAACTCCTTCTCGCAGCAGGCTTTATCACATTAACTAAACTACACCTTGTACCCATATGGCTGACCATTATTATATTGAGCCGTGACGCGATACTCCTCATAGGTACATTAATGATACACCTGATCCATGAGGCCTTCAATATCTCCCCCACCATTATCGGAAAGGGCACTACCCTGTTCCAGCTAGTCTATATAATATCTGTACTCATCTCTATTCAAACAGAGAAGGTATCTTATATCCTTCCTCTCCTTGCGCTCATAACAACCATATTAACCATCTCCTCCGGACTCCACTATATATATCGCGGGATCGTCCGGATTAATTCCAAAGAGGCGAGATAGGTGACCGGCGTTGAGGTAACACTGGCTGGAGGGATAGGAGAAAGATCCGGCATTAAACCCGGGGACCGGATCTTATCAATTAATGGTCATGAGATCAGGGACCCCATAGATTATAGATATCATGAAGAAGGGTCGGCTCTTAGAATTGTAATAGAAAAAAAAGAGGGTGGAATAAAGGATATAAAAATAAGAAAGACGGAGGGCGAGGGGTTGGGTCTTGATCTCGCCCGGATAGATATAAAAAGGTGCAGAAACCACTGCATATTCTGTTTTATGGACCAGATGCCAAAATGGCTCAGGAGGAGCCTCTATATTAAGGATGACGATTTCAGGCTCTCCTTTCTCTTCGGGAACTATATAACATTAACCAACCTCACCGGGGCAGAGAAAGAACGGATCATCACGCAAAGGCTTTCACCGCTCTATGTCTCGGTTCATACTACCGATCCCCTGCTAAGGAGATATATCCTTGGAAACATGAAAGCCCCTGATGTAATGAAGGAGATAAGAGATCTCGCGGAAAATAAGATCAGGATGCACACACAGATAGTTGTTGTCCCCGGCATAAATGACGGTAAACATCTGGAAAGGACTATTGCCGATCTGTCATCCCTCTACCCCAATGTCTCCTCAATAGCAGTAGTCCCTGTAGGACTAACAAGATGCAGGGACAGGCTCATGCCCATCCCGACTTTCACAAGGAGAGGAGCAGAAGACCTCCTGGATATCGTGCATTCCCGGCAGGGTCAGTTCAGAAAGGCGTTCGGCACAACGCTTGTTTTTGGGGCCGATGAGTTATATATTAAGGGAAAATGGGAGTTTCCGCCCATCAGGGATTACGAAGATCTCCCGCAAGTTGAGAATGGGATCGGCATGGTTCCATATTTTTTGAATAGGTTTGGGAGACTGAGCCAAAGGTTGAAGATGGGGAACAAAATTAATGGGATTGGTATTGTTACAGGTGTAGACTTCTCTAAATATCTAAGGATGCTTTTGAAGGATATAGGCCCGGGACTCAGGATTATCCCTGTAGCTAATAGTTTTTTTGGAAAAGAGGTAACCGTAACAGGGCTGCTCACAGGTTCTGATATACGAAGTAAGATAGGCGGACTAAGGGGGGTCAGGACATTAATTATCCCTTCAGTAGCTATAAATGATGACGGCCTCTTCCTGGATGACATACATATTGACGAGATCAAGTCATCGTGTAACATCCCGATAAGGGTCATTGAACCTGATCCTGAGGCCCTCATAGAAGAGCTGGAGGCCCTGTGTTGATCACAGGCAAAACAAGGATTGTAGGCATATTCGGCAATCCGATAGAGCAGACCATGTCACCGTATATGCACAATGCGGCCTTTGAGGCATTGTCTCTTCCATACTGCTATCTACCCTTTAATATTAACCATAATGACCTTGAGGCCTCGGTTAGATCCATAATCCCTTTAGGGATAAAAGGCGTAAACATTACGATACCTTTCAAGATGAAGGTGATCCCCTTTTTGGACGAGTTGGACAGACATGCCGGGCTTATAGGGGCCGTAAATACCATAGAGGTCAGGGAAGGTAGACTGATCGGACATAATACTGATGGTAACGGTTTTATAAAGGCATTCAATGAAGAGATTGATCTCCCTATAGCCGGGAGGAGGTTTTTAATAATAGGCGCAGGAGGGGCGGCAAGGGCCGTAGCATTCGCCCTTGCGGAAGAAGGGGCAGGAGAGATCATCATAAAAAACAGGACAGTCGAAAAAGGGAGGGTACTGGCAGACGACCTGAGGAAGAACTTTTTCAGCCTCAAGATTTCAGTAATGGAGTTCAATGCTTATGGAATAAATAACCTGATAACAGACGGAGATGTTATTATAAATACCACATCCGTGGGCATGAAGAGCTCTGACCCGTTAATAATCCCTCCGGATATCTTAAGGCCCTCCATGGCGGTCTGCGATCTTATCTACAATCCTCCCGAAACACCGCTGTTAAGGGGGGCAAGGAAGTCCGGAATCAGGTTCATGAACGGCCTCGGGATGCTACTCTACCAGGGGGCTCTCTCCTTTGAGATATGGACCGGTTTAAAAGCCCCTATAGAGGTAATGAGGGAGGCCCTGATCAGGGAAGCATCGAAAACAAAATGCCGGACGGAGTAACTGGCTCATCCATGCAATGAACCTCCCCGCAGCAAGCTGCGGGGTATCCAAAAACTAAAAAAACACTGTCATTCCGCACTTGATGCGGAATTTAGTATTTCCCTTTTTCTAGATTCCCGTTTTCACGGGAATGACAAAAACAAGGTAACCCTGTAGCAAGCTACAGGGAACTCTCAAGTTAAATTTTGGCTCCCCGGGCCGGATTCGAACCAGCGACCAAGCGGTTACAAGTGCCCCCATGTTTCCATAGGGCTTGGACTATCTCATCACCCTTTTGTTTCTGCAAAGTTAGGGTGTCGGGCGCTAGTAGGGTTTATTGGTTGAGGTCCTCACCCCTTAGTCTCTGCACGTTCTCGCTTACTAAAAAATCCCCATTCAGCGAGCTTCGCTCAGGATTACCCTTGCTGAATTTTAGGGTTTCCCTGAATTCACCCGATTTTTCAACTGCGGTTTCCCGCAGAAGCTGCAAGCTTGCATGGACTTCACGATGGCAGTTGGCACATAAGAGTATACATTTCTTGAGTTCCTCTTCGACCCTCTTCCAACTCCGAGTATATCCCTGATTGGATATTCCGAAATCTTTCTCAGAAGATTCAAGATGGTGAAACTCCAGTGCCTCACCACACCGATCATAGCTACATTGGTTACACTGGCCGCCTAAGTAGTCGATCGCTCTTTGCCTTATCTTTTTCCGCCGCTTCTTCACGGCTCCGATAAGATATTCACGGCGATCTGCATAGGTTCTTTTCTCAACCATCGTGCTCATGCTCCTTTTACAGCCGCCCGCTCTACCTGCTGAGCTACCGGGGAGTAAAGGTTCATCTTGTTAATATCTATAAATTTTTTCCCTAGTCACCTCCTTTATGATGTTCTACGCATTCTTTTTTAGCTGTAAGATTACCTGTTTTGCTATCTCCTTTAGGGTATCAAAGACACCCGTTCCAGTTGTTGCGACGGCCTCAAAATAGTGGACGCCTTTTGGGTTTAAGACACGGTTCATCTCATCGACCGGCACGATATTAGCTATATCCCTCTTATTGTACTGTATGGAAAACGGAAGGCCTTCTAGGCTAAATCCCTGGTCCTTAAGGTTCTTCCTTAAATTCTCCATGCTCTCTATATTTGCCTCCATCCTCTCCATCTGTGAATCTGCTACAAAGATGACACCGTCAACACCCCGTAAGATGAGCTTTCTGCTTGCATCGTAGAAGACCTGGCCAGGGACGGTATAGAGATGAAACCTAACCTTAAAACCCCTGATACTCCCCAATGATAAGGGGAGGAAGTCAAAAAAGAGGGTCCTCTCCGTCTCTGTGGCAAGGGAGATCATCTTCCCTTTACTATCAGGATTAGTCTTTTTGTAGATATAAAGGAGATTAGTGGTCTTCCCGCAAAGGCCCGGACCGTAGTAGACTATCTTGCAATTGATCTCCCGTGTAGAGTAGTTGATAAACGACATTCGTTTGGTTCGCCCTTTACAAGCCCCTTAGCAGATCCTAGCTGAAAAGCTTGTCTATATCCTCCTCTGTTATCTCTGCAAAGGGTGATCTTACTGTCTCCTTTACAAACTTTTCCTTCTCTACCTTCTTGAAGATCTTATCAAAGATCTGAGTAAAGGCCTCAGAGCTCTTCTTTACCCGCAGCCTGACAAGGCCCAGGGATGATCTCTT
>JACRHA010000182.1 GCA_016234185.1 Nitrospirota bacterium | reverse complement strand
GTTGAATGCAAATCCGTATCAGGCATTATCGGTTGCCCCCCCTTCCCTTTTCCTGTTACGCCTCCTCCTTCGCCGCCCCCTTGTTTTTTCTCCGTTAGCAGGGACATTGTTATTTTCCCGGCCGGTCTGGTCAGGCGGCCCGCATGTCTTTGCAGTTGGCTGGTTTCCTTCTTCTGGACTGTTGGTCTCCTTTGCATTGTATTCAAAGGCTATACAGCACATGAGCCTGCCGCACACACCGGATATCTTTGCCGGGTTTAATGTCATATCCTGGCTCCTGGCCATCCGGATGGTCACGGGCTCGAATTCAGAAAGGAAGGTGGAGCAGCAGAACTGGCGGCCGCAACAGCCAAAGCCGGCAAACATCCTTGCCTCATCCCTGACACCTACCTGTTTCATCTCGATCCTTAGTCTGAACCTGTTGGCCAGATCCTTGACAAGCTCCCTGAAATCTATCCTCTCATCGGCTGTAAAGTAGAATATCAGCTTACTCCCGTCAAGGAGATGTTCTGAATCTACCAGCTTCATATTGAGCCCCCTCTGGGCTATCCTTTCAAGGCAATAGCTCAATGACTCCTGCTCGATCTTCTGATTTGAATTTATCTTCACCTCGTCATCAGGTGTGATCTTTCTTAAGATAGCCTTTAAATCCTTGGTGCAGGATTGATTTGCGGTCTTTTCGTGCCAGGAACAGACGGTGCCAAATGTAATACCCCAGGCTGTATCAGCTACAACCTTGTCACCCTTTCTGAGTTCAAGCTCTCCGGGATCAAAGTAATATACCCTTCCCTTGTCCCTCAATCTTATTCCTACCATTCTATTCAATATCCCCCTACCCATCAAGACCTAAAAAGGTCCCTGATAGAAATAAATAACAGGTCCAGCGTAAGCTGCCTGTTTATGTTTCTTGCGACAAGCCTCTCTGCATCCCAGATCTGATTGATAAGCTTTATTATTCCGGTTGCGGAGACCCCCCTCCCCATTGATTCTATATCCTCTATCCTGTCGCGGTTGATAATCATTGAGGGGTCCTTAGATTCCCTGAATACAAGGATATCCCTCAGAATGATCATCAGCCGGCAGATTGATTTATCCATATCGTCTGGAAGACCTGAGAGATCCCGGGAGGTTTCAAATATCCCTGATGCACCCCCTTCAATGAGTTTAGGGATCAGGTTGAATATCCTATCCCTTTGTTCAATCATCTCCCCCTGTTCTGCGCTCAATGCAACCCCTACCTTCCCCATAGAGATCAGAGACAAAATCAGCGCCTCATCATATTCCATGCCCTTGTCTTTTACGAGGAGCCCCGCAATCATATCGGATGGCGGTGGGACAAATCTGATCTGTTCACACCTGGAAAGGAGGGTGGCCGGCAGGCTGTTCGGCCTGGATGTAATCAATATTATTGTCGTATCGCCCATCGGTTCTTCCAGGGTCTTTAAGAATGAGTTTGATGCCTCAAGGTTCATCTTATCTGCCTCATCGATGATATAAACCCTCCTTCTTCCTTTATAGGGTTTATAGACCATCTTCTCCTGAAGAGACCTGATCTGGGCAATCTTGATCTGTGCGCCGTCGGGAATGATGATACCAACATCAGGGTGTGTGCCCCCCTCTATCATCCGGCAGGATGGACATGAGTTGCATGGGTCTATGCCTGCTTCCAGGCAGTTTACTGCCTTTGCAAAAGTAGTTGCCACGAGCCTTTTGCCTATCGACTCCTCTCCGGAGAACAGGTATGCATTCGGGAGTCTCTCCCTTTCTATAGCAGATCTAATTAATCCTATCGGTCCTTTATGTCCGATAATAGTTCTAAATGACACTATTTTTACCCCTCAGGATAGAAGAGACCTTTGATGCAAGTTCCAGCCGATGAACCGATTTGTCGATCTCAGATAAACCCATTCCGCAGCTGGGTGTTATAAGGGATCTGGAGAAAACGAGGCCCTTGTCTATCCCTAATGACGCAAGCCTGTTAAAGGCGCTGTCAATTCTGGTTACAAGGTTTTCTGCGGTCTCTTTCCTTTCAGTATCAGTTGTGGGGACTATCCCCCATGCAAGTATGCCTCCCCTGGATAAGAAGGCTTGGAGCCCTTCAGCATAGAGAAAGATCTTGTCCATAAAACCGTAAGCATCAAAACTTATTATATTTGTCTTGCTTTCAAACAGTAGTGACCAGTCGGTATTTCCGCAGCAATGGATACCAACGATTGCTCCCTCCTGGTGCAGGAGATCTGCCGTTTCATTCCATGTATGTATAATGTCATCCCTTCCCAGCGAGGAATAGGCAGAACCAATACTGACGAGGCCCGGTTCATCGAGGAAGATGATCGCGGGAAATCCCAGTTCTTTGAAGAGCCCGACCTGCCAGCATCCTTTCATGGCAAGACCTTTTTTGACAACATCAAAGATCAGGTCATTATGGATGATATCTTTTCCTGTTTCGTCTTTTGCTGCCGTACCAAACGTAATCGGCCCTGTTATTTGCCCCTTTATATATCTTGCCTTCAGAGGCATTTCTTTTCTTAACCGGGTTATCACCTCATGTAAACCTGCTGCATTATTCTCGCTGATTGAAAAAGAAGAATAGCTCTTATCAAGGTATCTCTGATAGAAGACCTCAAGCTCTCCTGAGAGATCCGAACTTGTATCGAAATAATATCTATCTTTTGCTTTGTCGTACCTGAGGGCCGGCAGTGACTCGCCAAACTGCCCTATCATCCCTTCCATTATTCCCTTTTTTGGTAGTTGCGGCCAGAAGGGGATCTCCGGCATATTGGCGAATATAGTATCTACTGCCTTAGACGGTTCCAGATGCGGGAGACTTCCTATTCCTGTGGCAAGACAACCAGGTTCAAATGTCATCAATAAACCTCAAAGAAATTATAATAATCAAACCAGACCCAAAAGGCAACAGGGAAAGTGATTTGTGTCATCTAAAAATTAAAAGTGCACTGGTTTAAAGTTTAAAAGTGCACTATCTTATCCTCTTTGGGTTTTCATAACATTCATCAAACCAAAGGGGACAAAATGGGCAAACATCTCCGCAAGCTGTTTTCGGCAAAAGAAGT
>JACRHA010000180.1 GCA_016234185.1 Nitrospirota bacterium | reverse complement strand
CATTGTCTGTCTAATCGCTGCCGTAATGTACATGACATCTAAGACCGATGAAGACCGGACCTTCTATGATTGGATGGGATTTATAGGCAACCTGATCGGTCTTGTTACCTTCATGCTTCTGGCTTTTCCAGGCTATCTCTATGGCTATGAAATTTATCAATATGATGCCTCCCTGGGGATCTATATGATGTCCGACAGGCTTTCAATGTTCTATGAGATGCAGGGGATTCTTATTGGTCTTATGTATCTTGCCGGTAACTACTATATCTGGCTCTCTATGAAAAGGATCACCGGTGCGGAACGCTTTGCACCCCTTATCAGGGCCGGGTTTGTGTTGATCCTGATCTGCAATGCCATCTGGATGACACCAAGGCATTTCTTTGCCACCATGATATTGGATCCAGGAGCCCTTCCGGAAGGCGTAGATCCCGACAAGTACATAACACAGATGGAACTCCCCTCTCATCTAGGTTTTATGGCGCTGATGCCGATCAAAAACATAGCGGCTGGATTGAGCATTGCAGTGGTCTTGATGAGTTATATATTGTATAGAATTTCCATCAGACGGGGGACCATCCGATGGGGTGAGATTGACCCGGCAGCACAGTATTCCTTGATCTTCCTTGCCTTTGCCGCAATCTGGACTATGGGCCTTATGGGAGCTGTCCGCTCCCTGGGAAGAAAGCATTTCCATATCTATATCCTCATGAAGGATATGACCCCGGATGCTTACACACCAACCCTTGCATGGTCCAGCCTCTTGGTGACTTTGATCTCTCTTATATTCTTCCTGATGATCGGATTCTGCATCTGGATCGGCCTGGGTCTAGGAAGGACAAAAGAATTAAAGGCGCGAATTGAAGGCGGCGATTTGTAAAGGATACTGTTATGAAGAGGTTGAGATACAAACTCGTCTGGACCCTAATTTTGAGTACAGTAGTATGGTCGGGCAGCAGTTGGGTTGGTTTCCCTGCCATCTTCAGGATCTTCTTCGTAGGTTATGTGCTGTTGGGGTTTTTGTTTTTTTTGATCCTTGATGCAAAGGCCATGCACCCTCCGAAAAGGCCTATTCTTGCTATCGCCACCTTCTTTCTCGCCGCATCGTCCATATTAACCCTCACAGGTATGTTGCTCCCACAGTATGATCCAGGGATCGAGATAGAAAAAATCCGGCGGATCCAGCATATGACTATTGAGCAGGAGAAAGAGAAGGAAAAAACGGCCATAACCGAGGCAGTGGAGGCCGCCAAGAAAGAACTCCTTGCAGAATTGGAAAAGGAAGGTATGACCCGTGCGACCAAAAAGATTCCCCCCGGCGGGACTGCTCCAGCAGAAAACGTTGCAAAACAGATCGCCCTTGGAAAACAGGTGTACAAAGACTATGAGTGTTATAATTGCCACAAGGTCGGCGGAAAAGGGGGAGTGAAGCGACGGGGGCCTGCGCTGGACAATATCGGCAATCTGCTTACGGCCGGGCAATTAAAAGATAAACTCTGGGATCCCATGACCTGGTATGCCGAAGGGTTTGAGAATGAGTACAAGAAGGTGGTGATGCCGGAAAATTACCCTAAACTTATGAGCGAGATGGAGCGGGACGCACTGGTGACATATCTCATGACCCTTAAAGATCCGGCAGGGAATACGCCAAGACCTATTTTTCCGCCCAAGAAAAATGGGGACTAAAAGATTTTAGGAAATAAGAGAAAAAATGAGGTCTATAAAATGGGCTTTTTATAAAAGGGGGTAACAGATGCGAAACCTAAGTTTGATCTGGATATCTTTCCTGCTTGTCTTTTTCACAATGACGGTGGTGTTCGGCGAGAAGCCCAAGATGCCGGCATTTGACAAGATGCCTAAGGAATACCAGGACAAACATATGCCGAAAGGATGGTGGACAGATCCCAAGGTGATCACTGAAGGGAAAAAGATCTATGATGGGATGGTAGATCCGGATGTGGTATGTGCTGCATGCCATGGGCGCGATGGAAGACCTCTTCTGACAGGTACACGTGATCTCAGGGATGCAGAATATGTAAATAAGATGACAGATAGTTATATGTTTTGGCGGACCGCAGAAGGAGTGCCGCAAACCCCGATGACGCCATGGAAGGGGAAACTAAAGGAAGATCAGATCTGGAAGGTGATCGCCTATGCCCATACCTTCTCGCATGGAGGAAAAGCAGAGGAGCATATCCATAAATAAAAATCCAATCCCACAAGACCGATGTTTTTAGGCGGCGAGACCTCTATTATTTTCCCTTCTTAAGCCACATCTCCCAGAGTGAAATTATGATCTGCGATGCCAGAGAGAGACCCATCAACGCTCCTCCGGCGATTACCGTATAGGCAAAAAGGGGCTCAAATTTTGTAAACCACCAGGATCCTATATCTATCCAGATGGCTAAAAAAGGGACCGATACCAGGATGGCGCGCCATTTGACGGCAATTTCACTCAGTACGAAGATCCAGCTTGTAAGCAAGAAGAGAAAGCTCATCCCAAAGAGATGTATATGTGATACGCGCACCAGGCTTTTTACTGATTGGCCTATATCAATCTGGGTATAGGCGGCCACCTCATCAAAGCTGGTAAGTGGAGAAATGGGCATGCCCGACTCCTTGCTGTGGCAAACAGTGCAGTTATTAAGAAAGATTGGTTTTATCGATTCAAAACCTGATGGAAGCGCCCCTTTGCGGATCCATTCAGAGATCTGTTTTTTCTGGGCAGGGGTGATATTCTCACCCATGCCCCCATCCAGGGCTGCTTCCAGCCGCGTAGTCCCCCTTTGACCATAGTACTTGATAATCACGGCGTGGACTATACCCAAATTACCTTTGGCATGCGGCTCAATATCTATTAAAAAGAGATAGGTAATGGCAGAGAGATAAGCGATCCCGATGGTGCCGAGAAAACAGGTAAAGAGGATCTTAACGGGCAGACTCTGAGTCCTTAAGTTCATGCCTCCCTCCGAACTTTCATAAGTAGACGAACGCTAACTCCTGTTAAAATTTATCATAAGCTCGCCTGTTGCCCCATAATCAAAAGAAATCGTACGTCCATAAGTACCCTCCCTTGTATTGTGTCTTTTATTTAAATCGGTAAGTTTCTCCTATTTCTTAAGCGATAACATGTAATCAATAAGCGCCGATAGTTCTTCCGGAGAGGCCTTAACCGGCATCATCTTAGCGCCAGGCAAGGTCCCTTTTGGATCTTTCAAGTACTTCATCAGCTATTCCGCGTCCCTATTGATCTCTTCATACTTATCGCTCCTCCCTTGCAATATGAGTTTGCAATGTATTAGAAAATGCAATACAAAAATACGTGCGATGTTCCATAGGCATGGGGAGCATCAGCCCCTTACTGTTAATACAGGGCATGGCGCCAGGCGTACAACCCGTTCAGCCACACTCCCCATAAGGATATGATCGATGCCCGTACGGCCATGGGTCCCCATGATAATCAGATCCGCACCTGCCTGACGGGATTTCTCGACTATCTCAAGATAGGGACTCCCATCGAGAAGGGTACAATCTACCTTAAGGCCCTTTTTTAACAACCTCTTTTGCAGGTTTTCCAGGATCGGTTTGGCTACTGTCTTTAATGCCGTATAATGATCAATTATCTGGACTGTATCAGTTACGCTATAAGCAAACGGTTCGATTACATGGATAAGCAGGATTTTTGCCTCGAATTTCATGGCAACCATAATTGCATATTCAATTGCATGATCTGAATAGACTGTAAAATCAGTCGGCACAAGGATCTTCTTGATCGACAAAAAATTTCTTTTTTGTTCCTTCATCTTATCTCCATCCTCTCCTTAGACTCCTTTTTTTGTTATCACGACAGCATTCCTTTGTGTCTCCAGCAGATGGTCAAGCGTCGTACGGTCAATCACCTCCTTTTCAAGGAGTAGCTTTGCCAGGGATTCCAGTATGGAGCGTTTTGAAATCAATGTCTCCTTGACACGGGTGTGGGATTCCTTTAAGAGCTTTTGGATCTCTTCATCGATAGCCTGGGCCGTCCTTTCACTGTATTCCCTCTGGCCCTGTGGCATAGGGATATTTAAAAAGGGAGAGGTGCGCGGCTCTTCAAATGTGGCCAAGCCAAGGCGCTCGCTCATCCCATACTGTGTTACCATGTGGCGCGCCGAGTCTGTGGCGCGCTGGAGGTCATTCTGCCCCCCGGTGGAGACATCACCGAAAACAATCTCCTCGGCCACCCTGCCTCCAAGAAGCACGTCGAGCCGATCAAGCAGTTCTGTCCTCTTTAGAAGATATCTGTCCTCAGTGGGAAGCTGCTGTGTATACCCCAATGCGGCAACACCACGGGGAATGATGGAGATCTTTGAGACACGGTCTGCATGCGGACGGGATTCGGCAATTATGGCATGGCCGGCCTCATGAAAGGCAACGGTCTCCTTCTCCTTTGGATTCATCACCCGCGTCTTTTTCTCTAGTCCTGCAATGATCCGGTCTATCGCCTCATCAAAATCGGCCATCTCTACGTCATCCTTACCTTTGCGGGCAGCTAGCAGTGCGGCCTCATTCACAAGGTTGGCAAGATCCGCCCCTACAAACCCCGGGGTCCTGGCGGCAATGACAGAGAGATCCACTTTTGGCGATAGCTTAACGGCTTTACTATGGACAAGGAGGATCTTTTCCCTTCCTTTTAGATCCGGACGGTCAAGTGCAACGTGCCGGTCAAATCGCCCGGGCCGGAGCAGGGCCGGGTCCAGGATCTCCGGCCTGTTGGTTGCAGCCATTATGATGACCCCCTTGTTTGTATCAAACCCATCCATCTCTACCAATAGCTGGTTTAATGTCTGCTCCCGCTCATCATGCCCGCCAACTGGATTAAATCCGCGCACCTTGCCTAGGGCATCAAGCTCATCAATAAATATGATGCAAGGGGCCTTTCCTTCGGCCTGGGCGAAAAGGTCCCGTACCCGCGCCGCACCGACGCCTACGAACATCTCGACAAATTCCGACCCGCTTATGCTAAAGAAGGGAACCCCCGCCTCCCCGGCCACTGCCTTGGCCATGAGGGTCTTCCCTGTTCCAGGGGCACCGACCAGCAGTACCCCTTTCGGGATCTTCCCGCCTAAGCGGCGATAGCGCTGAGGGTTCTTCAGAAATTCCACCACCTCCATCAACTCAGCTCTCGCCTCATCCACCCCAGCAACATCATCAAAGGACACCCCTGTCTGCTTTTCCATATATACCTTGGCCTTACTCTTGCCAATTTCCATAATACCGCTTGCCGCACCCATCCGTTTCATAAAAAAGATCCAGAGGGCAAAGAAGATTACTGCGGGCAAAACCCACGACATGAGGCTCCCAAACCAGGTGCTCTCCACCTGACCGGCAAAGCGCACCTTCGCTGCCTCCAACTCCTGTATTAATGATTGGTCATCCACCCGAACCGTAACAAAGTGATACTCCCCTTTACCGAGTCTTTGAAGTTCCTCTACCTTCTCTTTAGGGAGGAGCCCCTCTAGTCCCTCCTTCTTCAGCTTTCCCGAGATAACCTTTTCTCTAAGGGTTAGATCCTCCACCTTTCCTGCCTTTAATAGTACCTTGAAATCGCTATAAGAGAGGTTTTCAAGGTGGGAGGACAACAGAAAATTCTCAATGGCTATCAGGATCAGGAAGGCGACTACGAAGTACCAGAGCGAAAACTCCTTCTGTTTCTTTTCCATCTTTCTATTCTGCCCTCTTTCCCAGCCAGATCTCTTGAGCGGATCTTACCATAGTTCATCCTCTCTTTCCGATTTATCTTTTTTTCCGGCTCAGCAGCCTCGAACATCTCCAATTAAAGGGGCATATTCCCGTGCTTTTTTGGAGGGTTTGAATCGCGCTTACTCTTTAACAATTCAAGGGCTGATATCAGTTTCGGCCTTGTATTCGAGGCCTCGATTACCTCATCTATATATCCCATCTTTGCGGCAATATAGGGATTGGCAAATTTTTCCCGGTAATCACTTACCTTCTCTTGCAGGGTCTTCTTCGGGTCTTCCGATGCCTCGATCTCTTTTTTAAATATGATTTCGGCCGCACCCGCAGATCCCATGACTGCTATCTCTGCTGTAGGCCAGGCGTAATTTATATCTGTCCCTATATGCTTGCTGCTCATCACATCATACGCACCTCCATATGCCTTGCGTGTAATCACTGTAATCTTTGCCACTGTCGCCTCGCAGAATGCATATAGGAGCTTTGCGCCATGAAGGATTATCCCTTCGTGCTCCTGGGCAGTCCCCGGAAGAAAACCGGGTACATCTACAAAGGTGATGATCGGGATATTAAAGGCATCGCAGAATCTTACAAACCTTGCGCCCTTGACAGATGCATCAATATCGAGGCTCCCGGCAAGGGAGATAGGCTGGTTTGCCACGAAGCCGACACTCATCCCCTTTAACCTTGCAAACCCGACTATAATATTCTCAGCAAAACCTGAATGGATCTCAAAGAAATCCCCGTCATCAACAATAAGCCTGATGACCTCCTTCATGTCGTATGGTTTCTTCGGATCATCCGGTATAATCCGGTCAAGCCTCGATTCTATCCTGCCCTGGTCATCCTTGCACTCCTTCTCAGGCGGCTGTTCCCTATTGTTAGATGGGATAAAGCTCAAAAGCCGCCTGATATAGTAGAATGCCGCTTCCTCGTCTTTTGCAATAAAATGGGCCACCCCGGATTTCATCCCATGGACCCCTGCCCCCCCAAGCTTATCAAAACTGACATCCTCCCCTGTCACCGCCTTTACGACTGCAGGCCCCGTAAGGAACATATGGCTTGTACGATCCACCATAATGACAAAGTCTGTAAGGGCAGGTGAGTATACGGCCCCGCCTGCACATGGACCCAAAATTGCAGAGATCTGGGGTATAACCCCTGAGGCCATAGTGTTTCTTCGGAAAATCTCGGCATAACCTCCAAGACTTATGACCCCCTCCTGTATCCTTGCGCCTCCGGAATCATTGAGGCCAATTACCGGCACCCCTGTCTTCATGGCAAGGTCCATTACCTTGCATATCTTTTCTGCATGGGCCTCACCTAATGCCCCGCCAAAGACGGTAAAATCCTGAGAATAGATACAGACCTTTGTCCCGCTAATGGTGCCGTATCCGGTTATAACACCATCACCGGGTATAATCTTTTTCGCCATCCCGAACTCATGGGACCTGTGGGTCTTAAGCATGTCAAGTTCCTGGAAAGAGCCTTCATCAAGGAGCAGCCCGATCCTTTCCCTTGCAGTAAGCTTCCCCTTTTCGTGCTGCTGTCTGATCTTCTCTTTTCCTCCCCCCTCCAGGGCCTCCTCTTTCAGTCTCTTTAATTTATCCTGATAATCCGGCATAATTAGAACCCCGCCTCTTTTGTCATCTCTTCCGCAGCGGTATATGGGTCAATCTCCCTTTTCGAAACCATCTTAAGATATTTACTGTATATTCCCCTGCTCCGCACCTTCTTTAGAGCCTCCTTCATAACAATATCCCCGAAGATCCCTTTGACCTCTTCTTCGCTTATTGACTCCTTCTTTTGCGGGAGTCTTTCGGCCTCATTCAGGTAGTCCCTATGCATCTCTACCCCCTTCATGATCTCGCTGATCCCTTCATCCTTTAAGGCAGAGGCCTTGATAATAACAGGCCGCCAACCATCCTTCCTCCCTGTAATCTCAAGGGCCTCAGTTATATCATGTTCCAGCTCATCCGCCCTGCCAAGGTCGCTCTTGTTTATAACAAATATATCCCCTATCTCAAATAACCCTGCCTTTAGTGTCTGAAGTTCATCTCCAAAATCAGGGGTCAGGACAACCACAGTGGTATAAACGATTGAGGCGATATCCACCTCGTCCTGACCGACACCTACAGTCTCAACTATTATAGTCTCCTTACCCGCGGCATCCAGGATGTTCACCACATCCCTTGTTGCCCTGGCTATCCCGCCCAGATGTCCCCTGGTTGACATGCTCCTTATAAAGACTCCCTCATCTATTGCGTGCCTCTGCATCCTTATCCTGTCACCTAGAAGACTGCCCGATGTGATGTGGCTCGATGGGTCGACTGCTATTACCCCGACGCTAATACCCTTTTCCCTGAAGCCCTCAATCATCATGTCTATTATGGTAGACTTGCCGCTTCCCGGCATACCTGTCATACCTATTCTGTATGCCCTGCCTGTATGCATATAGAGTATCTTAAGCAGTGAATATGCATCCGGGTAATTATCCTCTACAAGACTAATCAGTCTTGATACAGAACGGATATCACCTTTTAATATGAGGTCAACAATCTCCATTGACATTTCTAAGTCACTCCCGTCCCAGTATCTCCCTTGCGATGATCAGCCTCTGAATCTCTGACGTCCCCTCCCCTATCTCACAGAGTTTTGCATCCCTGAAGTATCTTTCAACAGGGTAGTCCTTGATATATCCATGGCCGCCAAAGATCTGGATCGTCTTTGTTGTCGCATTCATCGCCGCCTCAGAGGCAAAGAGCTTGGCCATAGATGCCTCCTTTGAACATCTCTCACCGTGATCTTTCAAAAATGCAGCATGATAGACAAGGAGTCTTGCCGCGTCAATGGCGGTAGCCATATCGGATAACATCCATTGAATAGCCTGGAACTCGGCTATCCTTGTTCCGAACTGTATCCTCTTTTTTGCGTACCTTGTCGCCTCTTCAAATGCTCCCCTGGCAATGCCGACTGCCATAGAACCTATCCCTATCCGCCCACCTTCCAGTATCTTTAGTACATCTGCAAAGCCCGCATCCGGCCTTCCAAGGAGATTTTCCTCCGGTATCCTTACATCATCCAATATCAGCTCCGAGGTGTCGCTCGATCTGAAACCAAGCTTATCCTCCTTCTTTCCGATCCGGAGGCCCGGTGTCCCCTTTTCCGCTATAAAGGCCGAGATCCCCTTGCTCCCCTTCGAGGGATCTGTTACAGCCATGATTACAATAACATCGGCAACAGAACCTTGTGTCGCGAATAGCTTTGTCCCCTTAAGGATCCACTCACCGTTCTTTAATGTTGCTGTGGTTTCTATACCTCCGGCATCGCTCCCGGCCCCGGGTTCGGTATTCGCCCAGCAGCCAAGCTTATCCCCTTTTGCCAGGGGGATGACATATCTTTTGCGTTGTTCTTCTGTTCCGAATGTGTATATATGGTTTGTGCAGAGTGAATTATGTGAGGATATTATGATCGCAACCGATGCGTCTATCCTTGCAATCTCCTCGATGATGATTGCATAACTAATGTAGTCAAGTCCCGATCCGCCATATTCAGACGGGATAATTGCCCCCATGATACCAAGACCTGCAAGCTCCCTAATTATATCAGAGGGGAATATCGATTTCTCATCCCTCTCCCTAGCGTCAAGTGCTACCTTGTCCCCTGCAAAATCCCTTATTGTCTTCTGTAATAGTTTTTGTTCCTCGGTGAGTTCAAAATCCATAGGATCTGGCCTCGACTCCATTTTTATATATCTTATGATCTTAGGTAGATATAGTCAAGGAGATCAAGCAACTCCTTTTATTGACAACCCAAAACCGTTCCTGATAGAGTTCAGGCTGAAATGGGTTCTAAAAAAACTAGAAATAAACCCACCCTTACCCAAAGGCTTTTTCTCGGATATCTAATCATGGTGGCACTGACTGTCTTTGTTGGCGTCTATGCCATTATCAGCCTCAATGAGCTAAGACAGATAAATAAGGGGATAGTGGAGGTCGATCTCCCTCTGATAGAGGCGTCACATGCCATGATCGAGACCCTGACAGCCCAGGACATATATGCAAGGAAATATGCTATCCTAAAGGATAATTACACGGAGACCCTTTTCTGGGGCCGCAGCACAGAATTTGAACAACAGATCTCAAATCCTGCCTTCATAAAAGGCGGCTACAATCACCTTAAGGAAAGACTGAGGCAGCTTCATGATGAGTATAATAACATCTTTAAACAGGAGTTGGCATTAACCACCCTTAAAAAAGAGACCCGCGCATTTACAGAATCCTTAATGGCCCCGCTTCAGATGAATATGGATGAACAGTTCCGGCTTCTCCGCCAGTTGGAACAGCAGGCCAGGGATGATCAACAACAGAAGCTCATGCTCACAAACCGCAAGAGCGAAGAGAGCTGGAAGATTGCCCTCATAATCTCCCTTGCCAGTCTTGCCCTTGGTCTTGGTTTTGCATCCTTTGCCGCCCGCAGGATCAGCCGATCTGTCCAACAGCTAAGTGAGGCTACGAGAAGAATCGGGCAGGGCGAATTTGACCGCCTTCCTCCTTTGGAGACCGATTATGTTACAAGAAGCCTTGGCGATTCGATTCGATGGATGACCAAACAGCTCAAAGAAATAGGCGAGATGAAGCTTGACGCTAATCCCCTTACGCAGCTTCCCGGAACCATTGCCGTGGAACGCGAGCTTATAAAAAGACTCCGGGGTCAGGAACTCTTCGCCTTTTGCTACATAGATCTTAAAGACTTCAAGGCCTTTGGGGACCGCTATGGTTTTTCAAAGGGAAGCGCGGTCATCATGATGGTCTCGCAGATACTGGTAGAGGCCGTACAGATATTCGGCAATCCGGCTGATTTCGTGGGTCACATCGGCGGGGATGACTTTGTTCTGATCACCGAGCCCCAATATATCCAGACATTGAGTGAAAAGGTGATAAAGGAGTTTGATCAGACGATCCCCTCTTATTACGATAAAGAAGACAGGGGGAGGGGATACATCATCTCAAAGGACCGGAAGGACAATGTGGATTCCTTCCCTATCATGACGATCTCAATAGCAGTGATAACCAACGAGCAGACCCCTCTCCGCGAACCGTCAGAGGTAGCAGTGATCGCTGCACAGCTCAAGCAATATGCCAAGAGCCTTCATCGAAGCGCCTACGTAGTCCATAAGGGGCCCCAAGATGACAAAGACAAATAAATGGGCGGCAGGTTTGTTTCTTGTCTTCTCTACTATGTTGGGATGCAATAACTTCCCTGCAATACGCATTGACGCACGAGGAAGCGCACTTGAACAGGCAGAGTCCCTTTTTGAGACAGGAAGATATTCTGAGGCAGCGGAATCTTACAGGAAGATCCTGAGGGAGACGCCACCAGTACCAGAGGCAGCAGAAGCCCAGTACCTCCTGGCCTTCACCCTAAGTTATTATAAAAATCCCCAGCAGGATTATGCCGCATCACTGAAGGAGTACCAGAAGGCAGCATCCAGATACCCGAAGTCGCCATACCGCAGGGAGTCGGAAAACATGATCTCTCTTCTTTCATCCCTGGTTGCACAAAAGCAGCAGCTCATCGACGAGCAGGCCAAGACAAAACAATTGGAGGAGAATCTCTTAAGGCTTCAACAGCTTGAGATCGAGACAGAGCAGCGGAGAGTGAAACCTAAGCAGGATTAATATAACGTCCTGTTCAACCATCCTTAAAAATTATCTTTGACTACCCCTATAACATTGAAATATAATTTTTTTAAAAGTTGTTAATCATAAGATTAGAGGGCTTAGAAAATGGATCAGGGAAAATCTATCGAGGTTTTGGCAAAGGCGATACAGTTCGAGATCGAAGGCCACGATTTTTACGAAAGGATGGGAAAAAGAACAAAAAATATAAAGGGGAAGGCCCTCTTTAGCCAGCTTGCCAAGGATGAGACAAGGCATGCCAACCTTCTTATCGCCCAATACAATTCGTTGAAGGAAAAAGGAGACTGGATCCCATACAACGAGATATTAAAGGGGGTCGATCCGCAAGAGATGAAAAGACAGAGGGAGGTCTTTACTAAACCAATAAAAGGTCAGAAAAAAGGCAATAATCGGATAGGCAAAGATACAGATGATATTGGCGCATTGAGGCTGGCCATAAGCCAGGAAGAGGAGGCGCAGGTCTTTTACAGAGATGCAGGCATGAAGACCAGTGATCCGCAGGGAAAGGTCCTCTATTCCAAGCTTGTGGAGATGGAGGGAAAGCATCTTACCATCCTAAACGCAGAATATGATTCATTGAGCAATTCAGGATACTGGTGCGATTTTCCTGAGTTTACAATGGAATCGATGGAGTAATGGATGATACCAATTTGCCTTCATTCGGCTACCTGCGTTGGCTTCGTCGTCGGCTCCTCCACGTACAAACAGTACGCCTGCGTCGCCTCCTCCTCGCCGCCTTGGTATCCTGTTGAATGCGAATTGGTATGAGGTTAGGCGCCCATATGTCAATTTCAGGAGGTCTGCATCTCTCCCTTGAAAGAGGCAAGGCAGCTGGATGTGATGTAATACAGCTCTTCACGAAGAACTCTACCCAGTGGAAAGGGAGGATTATAAAAGAAGACGAGGCCGCACTTTTCAAAAAAACTCGAGACAAGACAGGGGTAGAGGCTATAGCGGTACATGATTCCTACCTGATTAATCTTGCATCACCGGATGATATTGTATGGGAAAAATCTATTGAGGCATTCCATCAAGAGATGGTCAGGACCGAGACATTAGGCATCCCATACCTTGTAACCCATCCTGGTTCACATAAGGACTCCGGTGAGGAAACAGGCATTAAGAAGATAGCCAGGGCCTTTAATATCCTTCATGACAGGACAGCAGGTTTTAAGATGATGATACTGATCGAAACCACTGCCGGCCAGGGAACGGGTCTTGGTTATCGATTTGAGCAGATCAGGAGTTTAATAGATCAGTTGAATGGCCCGGATAGCATAGGCATCTGCCTTGATACATGCCATATATTCGCCGCAGGATATGATATAAGAGACAAAGGGTCATATAAAAATACTTTTGACGAGTTTGACAAGATTGTCGGGATCAAAAAAATCAGGCTTTTCCATCTGAACGATTCCTTAAAGGCATACTCAAGCCGGGTAGACAGGCACCAGCATATAGGGGAGGGGTTCATAGGCATAGAGGGGTTCAGACTTATCATGAATGATGGGAGATTCTCCGATATACCAAAGGTGCTTGAGACGCCAAAGGGCGAGGATATGAAGGAAGATATAACCAATCTCAAAACATTAAGGGCACTTGTGAACTAGGAGGGTAGATGGGTAAGACGATGGTGGAAAAGATCATAGGTAAGCATGCCGGCAAGGAGGTTGTGGCGGGTGAGCTCGCGATTGTTGATGTTGATCTCGCTTATGTCCAGGACTGGACAGGCCCCCTTGCAATAAGCCAGATCAGGGAGATGGGTTTTAAGGAACTAAAGCGCCCGGAGAGGGTTGCCATATTCATTGACCACTCCTCCCCAAGCTCAGCCAAGGAGATAGCTACATCCCATATAGGATTAAGGGAATTTGCCAGGAATACAGGATGCAAACTCTTTGATGTCGGGTCAGGCGTCTGCCATGTAATTGTTGCAGAGAAACTTGCAAGGCCCTGGGACCTTATAATCGGAGCGGATTCACATACATGCATGGGTGGCGCATTTGGCGCCCTTGCCACGGGGATGGGCTCCACGGATGTTGCGGTTGCGATAGCGTTCGGCAAGACATGGCTTAAGGTGCCTGCTGCTGTCAAGGTCGAGGTTAAGGGTAAACTCCAGAAAGGTGTCTATGCCAAGGATCTGATGCTATATCTCATCGGTAAGATCGGCGCTGATGGCGCATCATATAAGTCACTGGAATTTGTAGGCGAGACAACAGAGAATCTCCCGATGCATGAGAGGCTGGTTTTGACAAATATGGCTATTGAGGCAGGGGCAAAATGCGGGATATTCCCTTCAGATATTAAAACAAAGGCCTATCTTGCAGAGTATGGGAGGGAGGGCGATTATAAAGAGATAGCGCCTGATCCTGATGCAGTATACGAAAGAAAGATTGAGATAGACGCATCGATGCTTGAACCGATAATCGCCTTTCCCCATACCGTAGATAATGTCAGGGCAATCTCGCATCCTGACTGCGCTGATGTCAGCATAGACCAGATATATATCGGTACCTGCACAAATGGCAGGTTTGAGGATCTCAAGGTAGCTGCCGATATTCTAAAAGGAAGGCATGTCAAAGAGGGGACAAGACTGGTCATAACACCGGGATCAAAGGACATATATCAAAAGGCGATGAGGGCCGGTCTCCTTGATATATTTGTCGAAGCTGGAGGGGCGGTAAACAGCCCAGGTTGCGGTGCCTGCCCTGGTGCCCAAACAGGGATACTGGGAGACGGCGAGAAGTGCCTTTCCACCATGAACAGGAATTTTAAGGGAAGAATGGGGAACCCCAATTCATTTATCTATCTTGCAAGCCCTGCAGTGTGTGCCATATCTGCGATAACAGGAAAGATAACAGATCCAAGGAGGTTCATATGATACAGAAAGGGAGGGCATGGAAGTTTAATGACAATATCAGTACAGACTTGATTGCACCGGGGAGGTATGCCCACCTGAGGTCAAATCTGCCTGAGCTCGCAAAACATACCCTAGAGGATGCAAGAGCCGATTTTGCGCCTAATGTAAAGAAGGGTGATTTTGTAGTTGGGAGCAGGAACTTTGGCCTTGGGTCAAGCAGGGAGCATGCCGCCATTATAATTAAGATGTGCGGGACATCTGCGGTAATTGCAAAGAGCTTTGCCCGGATCTTTTTCAGGAACTGCATTAATATCGGCCTTCCTGTAATCGAGGTGGATACAGATAAGATAGATGATGGGGATATCCTGGAGCTTGATCTTCAAAAGGGTGTCCTGCTTAATACCACAAAGGGGACCAGTTTCACATTCCCCCCGCTTCCGACGATTATGACAGCAATCCTGAGCGAGGGCGGGATGGTAGAGTACCTGAAAAATCATGGCGATCTTGTGCTTAAGGCCTAAACCGAATATGGATAATGACACACTAATAAAATACTACAAGGACATGCTCCTGATCAGGCGCTTTGAGGAGAAGGCAGCGGAGATGTATACCCTTGGCAAGATTGGAGGTTTTTGTCACCTCTATATTGGCCAGGAGGCAGTTGCTGTTGGGGCGTTGGCAGCCATAAGGAAGGACGACTATGTGATCACCGCATACAGGGATCATGGGCATGCCCTGGCTATAGGGACAGACCCGAAACTGGTGATGGCGGAGCTCTTTGGTAAGGCAACAGGTATCTGCAAGGGGAAAGGCGGCTCTATGCACCTCTTTGATAAGGAGAAAAACCTCCTTGGAGGTTTTGCAATTGTCGGTGGGCATATACCCCTGGCAACAGGCGTGGGTTTTGCGATTAAGTATCGCAAGGAAGACAAGGTCTGCCTCTGTTTCTTTGGCGAGGGGGCGGTAAATGCGGGTGCATTCCATGAGTCGCTCAACATGGCGGCCCTCTGGAAACTTCCCGTGATATTCATATGCGAAAATAACCGTTATGGCATGGGCACACCAATTGAGAGGGCGTCTGCCATATACGACATCTCACAGAGGGGCTCTGCATACGACATGGAACACGAACACATAGATGGGGCCGATTTCAACGAGGTTAGGGAGCATGTCAAGAAGGCCGTGGACAGGGCGCGGGAGAAGAGCCTTCCCACATTTATTGAGATCAGGACCTATAGGTTCATGGGGCACTCTATGGCTGATCCTGCCCATGGGCATTACAGGACAAGGGAAGAGCTGACAGAGCAGAAGAGATCTGATCCGATCAATTTTATCCAGGAGAGGCTGACATCTGAAGGCCTGCTGGATGATAATATGGTCAAGGCCATTGGAGTTGAGATCGAGAAGAATGTGGCCGAGGCGGTCGCCTTTGCAGACGCATCTCCATTCCCTCCTATTGAATCAGTATATGATGACCTATATGTATAGCTTATTAGACCCAGTGTAACCCTTCTTTGCTGGTTCAAGGAAATGTTTTATGGCAATAATCAACCTTAGAGAGGCCCTAAATCAGGCGATGAGGGAGGAGATGCGGCGGGATGAGCGCGTATTCCTCATCGGTGAGGAGGTAGGCTTCTACCAGGGGGCCTACAAGGTAAGCAGAAACCTCCTTGAGGAATTTGGCACCACGCGGGTGGTAGATACGCCTATAACTGAGCTAGGCTTTGTAGGTGTCGGCATAGGGGCCGCCATGGTGGGGCTGAGGCCGATCATTGAGGTGATGACCTTTAACTTCTCCATCCTTGCCTTAGATCAGATCCTAAATAATGCCGCAAAGATAAGATATATGTCAGGCGGGCAATTTAAAATCCCGATGGTAATCAGGGGACCTGGAGGGGCAGCACATATGCTGGGCGCCCAGCACTCCCAGTCCCTCGAGATATACTTTGCCCATATCCCAGGCCTAAAGGTGATAATCCCCTCTACGCCTTATGATGCAAAGGGACTCTTAAAAAGCGCCATACGGGATGATAATCCCGTTATATTTATCGAGGCGGAGCTTATGTATGGGCTAAAAGGTGAGGTGCCCGAAGGTGACTATACCATACCTATCGGTGTAGCGGATATAAAACGTGAAGGAAAGGATGTAACCTTAATCGCATACTCCAAGATGCTCCACCTGGCACTGGATACAGCAAAGGAGCTTGAAACTCTTGGCGTAGACGCAGAGGTAGTAGACCCAAGGACCATAAGGCCACTTGATGTAAAGACCATAGTTGATTCTGTAAAGAAGACTGGGAGGGCAGTAATTGTTGAAGAGGGGTGGCGCTTTGGAGGTGTTGGGGCGGAGATAGCCAATATTATCTATGATAATGCCTTTTCCGATCTCGATGCGCCCGTTGAGCGGGTTACAAACCTTGACCTTCCTATGCCTTATTCAAGAAATTTAGAACAGGCCATTCTCCCCAACAAGGAGCGTGTTATCGAGGCGGTGAAGAAGGTGTGCTATTTATAAACCAATGAGAAATATCCCCTTTCTCCTAATTCTCGGTTAGCATGGAAAGATTGACCTTTTACCTTTTTAGCTGCCGCCTTCTCAAGGTCGCGAAGCGCCCCAGAGAACTCTCTGGTTGAGCCTCGTGAGCTTTGTGTGCGCCGGACTCCGACCGGTTGTTATGCGGCGTTCAATGGTGAAATACGTTCAATCTTACTCGTTATGTTCCTTGCCGCATCCCAGAGATCAATAGCACGCTGCGCGTTCAACCAAAACTCAGGCGTGTTGCCAAACAGACGAGATAGACGCAACGCCATCTCTGGGCTCACTGCGCGCCGCTCCCGAAGCAATTCATTCACAGTCTGGCGCGACCCCCAAGAGCCCGGGCAAAACTCGATACTGTCAGCCCGTAATCCGGCAAGAAATCCTCACGCAGCATCTCCCCCGGATGGGGGGGCGAACCTTCCTTTGTCTTTTATTAGTAATACTCATCTGGTACCTCTTCTTAATGATAATCCGTTAACTCAACCTCATAGGCGTCGCCGTCCACAAACCGAAAGCAAATCCGCCATTGATCGTTCACAGAAATGGTGCCTATCGGACTGTTTGTCGCTCTTTCCAGTATCCCGGTTTTCGCCTAAGATGCATGACTGCTATGATCTCAACTTTTTCCTTGTTGAACCTGTAGATGATTCCAAAGGGAAATCGGACCACGCGGCATTGCCGGAATCCTTGTTCAACTTCTCGGTATAGAAGTGGATGGGATCGAATTCTCTGAATAGCATCGCGTACCGCGTCCACGAAACGGTACCCAAGGCCGCATTGCTGGAATTCGTAATATCGGGCGGATTCATGAAACTCTGACCTGGCCTCCGGATGAAATCCGTAGGGTATCATCTAGGCTTCTTGAGCACTTCGTCGAAAACTTGCTCTCCAGGGACTAAGCTCACCCTTCCCTCGTCGAGTTCCTGACAGCGGCGACGAATTTCGTCCCTCCACTCAGGACTTACCTCGAAAGCCTCCTCGAAATCGAGGCTCTCAAGTAGCTTCTCAGCGATGAAAGCACGCGCTTCCCTCGAAAGCTGCAATGCCTCGGTAACAAGCTTCTCTGCCTTAGGACTCATAATTGCAGGATACCCCTTTATCTTCCAGGAATCAAGTCATTTCACAAAAAAGCTTATTTCTGCTACACTTGTTGTGTCGCTTATTGACATGGTTATGCTCTAAACAGGCGGATGGACTGCACCCCTTTCTCCTAATTCTCGGTCAGCATGGAAAGATGGGCCCTTTACCTTTTTTTAGCTACCGCATTCTCAAGGGCGCGAAGCGCCCCAGAGAACGAAATTCAAGTTCAATAAATCTCCCCTAGCCCCTGGTTTATTTTCATGCCCCTTTGTGTCCCAAAGGGGCAAATGGTTTCCCATCTTTTTGCGGGATGGGATTGTATCAAAACCTCAACAGAGAAAGGGGGTGAAAAGAGATAAAAAGGATATCTATTTTTGTGGTTATATTTGTAATGGTCTTAGGGTTTTCGGTGTCTGCTCATGCCACGCTCTTTAACCGGGGAGGGGGGCTGATCTTTGACGACGACCTGAACATCACCTGGCTTCAGGATGCCAATTTTGCCCAGACCTCGGGATTT
>JACRHA010000179.1 GCA_016234185.1 Nitrospirota bacterium | reverse complement strand
TCCCGCCGGAATCGGGAACCTTGTTACCATCGCTACTAAAATCCCTGCTCTTCTGCTCCCAGAGGCCGTTTAGCTCTAAAAATAGGTTTATTTGAGGGGATGGATAGGTTTCATAGATCGCAGGCCATAGCCGATAGCCGACAGCAAGGTCATATCGAAGCGTATCGCCAAACTCAAAGCCGCTCCCTTCTGTAGTGATACGATAGATAAGATCTGTATAAAGTCCCCACCTGGCCGGGATGTATGAAAATGCCGTTCCTATAGAATAGTTCACGGCACCGCTTCCGTTCCAGAGCCCTTGAGGGAGGTCTGGATCGCCATGAGATCCCGTCGGCAGATCTAGACCGCCTATCAGTACGGCCCTTGTGGTCTTTTCTTTTTCATCCTTAATAAAGATGGCATACTCGGCAAAGAGGTGAAGATCTCCAAGGCCGCCCTCAGAAAAATGGGTTGTCCCGCCGGAGCCTTGAAGTCCAGATAAGAATCAACTTGACCTTCCAGTCGCTGGAAACTGTAAGATTATTTTTGAGGATGATGAATAGATGAATATATTAATAAGGAGGGGAAACCATGAAAAGAAAATATATGCTCTTCAGCTGGCTTGTTGTAGCCCTGATTATGGCTTTAAGTTCCTATGATCGGTGGCCCATGCAGAATGTGCTGGCCCAGGAGCAGCCAGACCGGGATAAATTCCATGCGGACGTAGCCCATTCCCTGCTAGAGATGAATACTACCCTGGACATCATTGAGGGCTTCCGTGCCCAGGGGGATATGCCACCAAACCGCGACGCCATGCATGAAAAAGCAGCCCATGGGTTTAAGCATGCCCTGGAACTCTTTGGAGTCCAGGTGACCATGGAGAAACAGAAAGATCAAAATAAATTCCACGCTGATGTCGCCCATGCCTTGCTGGAGATGAATTCGACGCTGGACATCATTGAGGGCTTCCGTGCCCAGGACTCGATGCCACCGAACCGGGATATGATGCATGAAAGAGCGGCTCACGGTTTTAAGCGTGCACTGGAGCTCTTTGGAGTCCCAGTGATCATGGATAAGCAGAAGGATCGGAATGCCTTCCATGCTGATGTTGCCCATGCCCTCTTGGAGATGAATGTCACGCTGGATCTGGTTGAGGCCTATCGTGCCCTTGGATCTATGCCTCCTGACAGAGATGAGAAGCATGAGAAGGCTGCCCAAGGCTTCAGACATGCCTTAGAACTGTTTGGAGTGAAGCCCAAAATGTAAAAAAGATAACGGTTATTCATCATCCTCAAAAATAATCTTACAGTATAAGAGTGGGATCTGATTGACCTTCCAGCAGGTAGAAGGTTTATAATAAAATTAATAAAGTAAATGGGAGAGAAGATGAATCGGCTTTTACGTATAGGAGAGGTTGGTGAGAAGGTCGGCCTGAACCCTAAGACCATCCGCTATTATGAGGAGATTGGCCTTCTTCCTAAACCAAGGCGCAGTGAGGTGATTCACGGCAAGGGGTATCGGCTTTACACCCAGGAGGACCTCAACCGGCTCTTGTTCATTAAGCGGGCCAAGTTATTAGGCCTCTCTCTGGCGCAGATCAGGGAACTGTTGGTATCCACAGAAGAGGGCTGCTGCGGCTCCGCCAGACCCCATCTCACTAGTTTGTTAGAGCAAAAGCTCACCGAGATTGAAGAGCGAATCCAAGAGCTAAAGCATCTGCACCATCATCTAAACTGGCTTAAACATAAGACAGCCCAGGGCACCCGAGCGCAAAAAGCTTCCTCTTCCTGTGCCTCTACAGCAAGCCCCTCAGACTGCGTCTTTATAGAGTATCCTGCTCAAGGAACGAAGAGATTACCAAAGGGAGAAAACGTCATGACTGATCATATACCCCTGACGACTGTTGAGCAAGCAGGGGAGTGCTGTGAGCCTCTGTGTCCTGATATGTGTGGGCCTTCAGGCAGCACCCCAACCCAGGGCCCCATTAAAACTAAGACGGTTACGGCTAAGGACAAGGTGGTTAAATTGACAAAGGTGGGGGTCCAGCGGCTGTTTAATGGAAAAGATAATAAGATCTTTACCAGGGATGACCTTATTGAAACCAGGCGAAATGGGTGGATCAAGGTGGCTGGAAGGTGTAGTGGTCAGATCTGGCATGTGAGAAGAGATGAGATTATAAAGATTGAAAAAGGTTAAAATGAAAATTGTGAAAGTGAATACAAAACGGCTAATGAAAAGGAGGTTGTAAGATGAAACGCATATGGCTCATCGGTCTCCTAACAGGAGTCCTTGTAGTGTCAGGGATATCTTTTAGCTATGCGCTTTTCGGGCTTTGGCGTTCACCCAGCGGAAGTGTCACCACTTATGTGGCTACCCTTCAGGGGCTCAATCAGGATATGCGGGAGGCCCTTCATAGAGTGAGGGAAGGCCATGACGTCCAAAACAATATCGAAATACTTCATGACCAGTTGCACCTGATGAGAGATATCCTCCACCTGATTGACAAACAAGAACGACAACAGGAGCCCTTTATCACCCTGCATGATCTTAATCATGTAATGCGCGATACCTGGCATGAGATCAAAAAGGACCGTGACCGGGAGGCTAATCTGGGAAAGCTCCATGACCAACTGCATGAGATGAGGGAGACCCTTCATTCAATAGAGGGGGAACCAGGTAAACCTGAAGGCCGGTAACGCCTTCTTAAGAAGCGATTAGATCTATCATGGTCTATTTTGAAAGATGACCCCAAGGCTTCCATTCTGCGTGAAAATGGTGTATAGACCTGCTAAAATTAGCACACACCCTACAAGGTATCTAAGGCCGACAGGATGATTATTAGCGAGCCTGATCATCCTTTGCCTGAACCCTTCGGAGTAGACCATTATCAGTAATGGAAGGGAGAGTCCCACGCCGAAGACAAAGAGGCTTAAAAAACCAGACAAAAGCTGGCGTGAGATAGCTGCACCTCCTGCCAGGGCAAGGATTAGAGGGCTGGCGCAGGCTGGTACAGCCAACCCAAAGCTCACTCCCATCAAAAGAGGGATGGAGTTTTCATTGATGTGAGGCAAGGGCAATCTAAAACTCCATCCTTGGCCTTTTATCAAGATTATAAAACCTGTTGCCAGGTATACTATCCCCAAAAGGATAATATAATGGCCCTGGATCCCTACAATTTGCTGGCCAGCAAGGGCTGAGGAAAGACCGATTAGGCTTAAAAAAATTGCGCGGGTCAGCGTGAAAAGGAGGCTATGAAATAGACGGGCCTGATGGTTTAAGAGGAGCATATATTGAAAGAAGATGAGATTTGTCCCCATCGAGCATGGTTCTATAAACCCTAAAAGGCCAAGCAGAAAAGGAAAGATGATGCCATTTAATATTTCCATCTCTTATGGACCTTCTGGCTTAGGTTCAAGCTTTAGGATCCGGTTATTAAAGAAGTCACTTACATAAAGGTTGCCTTCTGAATCTACAGCAACCCCTGCTGTATAGTGAACCTGGTCTGTGCCTGAACCGAGACTACCCCAGATACCCAAAAGTTTCCCGTTGCCTGTAAACTTCTGTAGCCGATTGTTGAAGGCATCAGCAACATAGATATGGCCCTCCTTATCAACTGCCACTGCCCTGGCAAGACGAAACCATCCTGGCCACCTCCCGGAAAGACCATAGCCTGTTCCGCCCCATTTGGCCAGATAGCCTCCTTCAGGTGTGAACTTCTGAACCCGGTGATTGAAACCATCAGCCACATAAATATATCCTTGCCCATCTACAGTTACATCAGTCGGGTAGTGAAACTTTCCGCTTAACCGTCCATTGCTCCCCCATTGGAGGAGGAATCTCCCATTGGAGGAAAACTTCTGGATCCGATGATTATAAAAGTCGGTTACATAGACACCTTCTTGCTCATCTACTGCGATCCCTGTTGGGGCATCAAACTCCCCTTCGCCTTTTCCATGCATCCCCCATTGATTAATCAGGGTACCGTCGTCTTTGAACTTAAAGATCCTATCAGCTAGGAAATCGGCTACGTAAGCGAAATTGCCTGAGGTTGCAATGTCTACTGGCCGCTTAAAACCATTCCATTGATCAACAAAAGTTCCATCCTCCCTGAATTTTTTTACCTCCCCATTTTCCGTATCGGCCACATAGAGAAAGCCTCCATCCCAAGCGATACCCATAGGATGATAAAGTTTTACTTCGCTACCCCATTGCAAGACGGCGTGGTAACTCTCTTTTGGAGATAAGACCGGGAAAAGAGAGAAGAAGACTATCACTACGAGGATTACCAGTGCTATGAGGATACCTGATCTTTTCATGGCATGATAGTATATTGATATGGATAGTCGGCCCACCGGACCGCCTCACGTATCTCATCAGGCGTCACCCTATTATCCTTAATAACCACTATCCTGATCTTCTCTTCCCTCCAGAGCAGATCCACTCTTTCGACCCCCTCCAGTTCCAATAAGCGTTTCTCAAGACCGTAGGCGCAGTATGGACCTGGGATCCCAGGAACAGAAAGGATAATCTCTCCCTCTCCTGCGGTAATGAAATCTGGCCCTAACATGGTCATTGCAGCAGCTATTGTGATTAGGGCCAGTAATATATAGACCTTCATGTATCCTCTCCAATCAGCATGAGCTTATTTCTTAACTGCTCCTCATTTACTCCTCCAACAAAGGCCACTTTCTCATTAATGATAAGTGCCGGAGAGATCATAACACCATACTTGACGGCCAATTCCGGATGCTCCATGAGGTTTATGATCTCGACCTTCATATCGGAGAAATCGGGTTGGACCTTCTCAATTATCTTTTTAGCCTGATCGCACTTAGAGCAACCTAATGTGGTAAGAAGCTTTAAATCTATCATGACCTCTCCCCCCAAGTTCTATCTTTTACCGTCCTGATAACAAACTTACCGATTGGGACAAGAACCAAGATCGTAAGTAGACCCAGGATCGGGCCTAGAAAACTATCTAACCTGATATCATCATCCCCATGGGCCCATGCCGGTAGCGATGGCAGGAGCGACAGGAGAATCACGCTTATCACCTCAGGCAATCTCTTCCACATATCCTTTCACCTCCTTCTTCCCGAGTCTTTTTCCATACCCCCAGAGGACTGGTATTATAATCAGAAGGGCAAGAAATACCCATGGGCCATAAAGTAAGATCGGGTCATGCACCGGCATATCTCCCAGTGCCTTCTCCACAGCAGCGCTCTCTGCAATCTGCTCACCCAGGGCCATCATAACGACCTTATTCCAGATCTTATGAAAAACAGACTCCTCCCACCAGGCATGTCCGAAGATCGGCTTTGGGAGTATGAGAGAGGCAACGCCAATGAGCCCCCATCCTACCCATTTTTGGAGAACCTCCTTTTTTTCGAGTATCCAGTTGATTGAATTTACTCCCCATATGGCAAGGATTGATATGGCCAGAAGCGGAGTAGCCCTGCCAATACCATGGAGGAGTCCCAGGATACCACCTGCCATTATATCCCCAGTTCCGGCAATGTAAGTCAGGAGGACATAGAAGGCTGGGTTGGGACAACCGATTCCAGCATTCCCAAGCAGGATCCCGAGCAAAAAGGCATTAGAATATTCGAGCCTTGATCCGGCCAAAAATCCAGGAAGAGAACCGGAGTAGGCCGGCCCCTTATAAGAGATTAGCCCCAACTCCGATAGCCCAAAGAGATAGGCCGCAAGGCCCGCAACAAGCCACATCAGGAGCGTCGCCCGGTCCAGATAGAGGATCTTTCCAAGGAGGGCCATGGCTACTCCATAGGCAGTCAATGTGATGCTCATCCCGATGGAAAAGAGCAGGGCGATCAGAAGCCCTTTTTTGTAACCCTTACCCATGGAAAGCGGCACAATCACAAGCAGGGCAGGCAATGTGCAGGGAAGAAGTATCATCGAAAGCCCGGCCATATAAGCTAAGGTAAGGCCTGCTGTCTGAGCAGGAGACGTGGCCAGGGAGAAGAGCCCTAAAACAGTAATAGACAGAAGGGTAAAGGCGATTGAAACAAAAAGGATCTTTAGTTTATTTGAGTTATTCATATCTTGCTCCTTTCCCTAACCCCCTCCTAAAATCCTCCCCCTTTAGTAAAAAGGGAGGAAAGAAGGGGGGGTTGGGAGATTTTGGTTCATAACCATCTTTTGATTACGGCCTTTACCCTTTTAATCCAGCATAATGGACACATACCTGTCACCTCCTTTATCTTGAAAATTTAAAGATCACATCCATTAACTCGTCATAGATCTCATTGCTTTCTCTGGACCGGATCGCCTCAGTTGCGCAGTTTTCCAGATAGTTTCGCATTATCAGCTTGGTCATACCCCTTAGGGCCTCCTGTGTTGAGGCAAGCTGCATAAGGACCTCAACGCATGGACGTCTATCTTCAACCATCTTTTTGATCCCCTTTACCTGTCCTTCGATCCGGTTTAGCCTCTGGATGGCCTGGGTCTGCCTCTCCTTTGATATGACCTGTCTTTTTTCTTCTGCTGAAACTCCCTTCATGGTCTCCTCCTTAAATAGGTATACCCTCTACCCCTATATT
>JACRHA010000177.1 GCA_016234185.1 Nitrospirota bacterium | reverse complement strand
CCGGATGCCTCGGCCATCTCGGGATCGAATACAATAAAATGAAGCTCTTTATAAAATAAGAACACGACAGAAATTACTGCTATACCCAGGATTAATATTACTGTAAGATCTCCCCTTGTTACAGAGAGAATAGAACCAAAGAGGTATCCATAAAGCTCGGCATTGTAGACCCTCATAAAACCAATAAAGAGGACGGCCAGGGCCATGGTAAGGGTATAGAATATCCCCATGGATACATCAAGCTTCATCCTCCCTTTCTCCTCGAGGAAATAGATAATCCATATCGTCACCAGGCTGAATATGATTGCGGTGATCAGGGGATTAATGCCCATAAGGTATGCCAGGGCAACGCCGGCAAAGGCCGCATGGGATGTCCCTGCGCCGACAAAGGAGAGGCCGCGCAATACCACAAAGACACCGATCACAGAACAGAGGAGACCTATGGCTATCGAGGCAATGATGGCCCTTTGCATAAAACCATAGGAGAGGAGATCAAGCATGGTGATGATCGCCTACAATGACATAAGAGCCTGCGTCCTTCCCCATCACTATAACCTCTTTGCCGTAGACTAAAGATAGTGTCTCCCTGTTTAGGACAGAGTCAGGCGGCCCCATGGCAACCAGTCTGTTTTTGAGGAGGGCAAGCCTGTCAACAAATGGGGAGATCATATTTACATCATGTGTGATTAGAAGGATAGTAAGATGCATATCATTATGCATCTTTCTGATGAGATCCATGATCCTGTGCTGGGTTGGGGCATCAATACCCGTGGTAGGCTCATCCAGGAGGAGGACCTCGGGTTCCCCTGCCAGGGCCCTTGCGATCATCACCCTCTGGTGCTCACCGCCCGAGAGTTGTCCAAGGGGTCTGTCCCTGTACCCATACATACCGACATCTCTCAGCATGGCCTCGGCTATCTGCCAATCCTTTTTTGCCGGACGCTTAAAAAGACCAAGCCCGCCGTATCTTCCCATCATTACAGCCTCAATGCATGTGATAGGAAAATTAGGGTCTACCTGCTCCTTTTGCGGGAGATATCCTATCTTGGCCAGGTGATAGCACCTGAGCGTCTCACAGGAGCAGTTGAATATATTGACACTCCCCCTCACCGGCTTAACAAGGCCAAGGATCGCCTTTATCAGGGTTGTCTTTCCTGAGCCATTTGGCCCGATAACACCGATAAACTCCCCTTGATTGATTTCCGTAGAGATCCCATCCAGGACAATATTTCCGTTATAGGCAACAGTAAGATCAGAAAACCTTATAACAGCGTTTTTCATCTTTATCGGTCTTGTAATGCCTCTACCAGTTGATGAACATTATATTTCATCATGGAAAGATAGTCTTCAGTCCCTGGAATAGCGCCGGGTATAGGCGTCAACGTCACAAGCCTTGCCCCAGTATCCTCTGCCAGGGCCTTCGGGATCTTCTGGTTTAACTGGGGTTCAGAAACTATTACCTTTATCTTCTCCTTTTTGATAATCCCGGCAAGGTCTGCCAGATGCCTTGCCGATGGCTCGCTTCCCACCTGCCGGATTATATTGCCGGCAATTGTAAAACCAAACCTCCTTGCGAAATAAGGCCATGCCTGATGATGGGTTATGATCTTCCTATCCTTGATCTGCTTTATCTCCCGGCTTAACAGCTTCTGCATATTATCTATCTCCCTGATATAAGCGGCCTGGTTTCCAAGATAGTATTCCTTTCCCTCGGAATCTAACTTTATTATGGTATCGGTTATCCTCTTTAGCATTATCTTTGTGTTCTCCGGATCAAGCCAGATATGCGGATTCCCAAGCTTGTGTTTATCCCTGTCACTTGTATCCGGATTATCATTGTTTTGGGCAGGTTCTGTCTCTTTGAGCAGCGGTATCCCCTCTGATGTGGTAACGATTATAAGCCTCTTATTCCCTGCATTCCTTACCAGGGAATCGACCCAGACCTCAAGGCCGGCGCCTATCTGAATAAATACCTTCGCCTCCACAACCGAGAGGAGATCGCCAGGCTTCGGCGTATAGGAATGCTCGCTTTCAAAGCCGGTCAGGAGGCTTTTGACCTCTACCCTCTCCCCGCCAACCCTCTCTGCAAACTCCTTTAAAAGAGGTAGGCTTGTTACTATCTTGATCTTCTCGGAGGCAATAGCATTAGCCGGTATTATCAGCAGAAGTATAAAAAATATATATTTAGAAAATCTGAGTTGCATTTTTTTAAAAGGTTTCAGCTTATTTTCCATTTGGAAAAGCAATGTCTTTGCGGTTTTTAAGATAGTTTTTTAATGCCCCTGTATCCATGATTGATATATTAATGAATAATTGTACACTAAACACGAAATGATGCAAGCGGAATCAAAGATGCCGATCTCCCAGTTGAAATTTTTTAGGCAATCCGAAGTTTCTTTTCCATGGGTTTAAGAACATTCTTAAACATACGAGAGGCTTTGAACAGTTCAACGCCGATAAGGTTGCCGTTGCTGTCAAGTTCCATATTGACGCCAGGAGATATTTCCATAACCTCTGCCTCTTCCCCCTCTTTTGCCAGGTAAAGGATGTCCTCTTCTTCATCGTAAAAAACCTTAAAATCTTTCATTATATCTTCCTCCATCTTCCTGATTGGATTCGGTTTTCTTTTTGTCCTTCTTTTAAGGGATGT
>JACRHA010000178.1 GCA_016234185.1 Nitrospirota bacterium | reverse complement strand
CTGGTTGTCGAAAATATGTATGCCATCGCCTTTCTTGCGTATCCATACCGTTCACCAATAATAGGATGGATGTCTGACCTTGACAGCCTTGTAAGGGATGATGTCTATGATCATTACAAGAGATATTATGCCCCGAATAATGCAACTATAGTTATCGTCGGGGACTTTGAAACGGATAAGCTCTTGAAGATGATTAAGAAGCATTTCGAGAAGATACCTAAGGCGAAGGTCCCCCCTGATGTGAAAATTGATGAGCCGGAACAATTTGGCGAGCGGAGGATCTATGTGAAGAAGGAGGCCCAGCTTCCATACCTCTTTGCAGGGTATCGTGCCCCAAACTACAAGGATAATGATATATATGCCCTCACCCTTCTCTCCAATATACTGTCATCGGGAAAGAGCTCGAGGTTTTACAGGAGTCTGGTGTACGAGAAGAACTTGGCCCTTAATGCAGGAGGCGGATATGACGGGTTTTCTATTGGTCCGGAACTCTTCTATTTCTACGGTATGCCCAGACCAGGAAAGACCCTTGATGAGCTTGAGAAGGCGATATACGAGGAGATCGAACGCGTAAAGAAAGAGCCTGTTACAGACATGGAGCTTCAAAAGGCCAAGAACCAGGAGGAGGCCGCCTATATATTAGGCCAGGATTCAATCTTTTACCAGGCCAGACAGATTGGCTCCATGGAGACCATAGGGGCAGGGTATAAGTTCATTGAGGAATATGTGGACAAGGTCAGAAAGGTGAGCAAGGATGATATCCTGCGCGTTGCGAATAAGTATCTGGTAGAAGACAGGCGCACGGTTGGGATACTGGTTCCGGTTAAACAGGAAGAGAAGGGAGGGAAGGAATGATGAGAGATAAAAGCAGGTTAAGGTTTAGGTTAAGGTTGAGGAAGTTCTTAACCTCAGCCTCAGCCTTAACCTTCTTCATGGCCTTAACCTTTATTTCTACCCTCTCCTCTTCCGCTGCCGATATCAAACCCAGGAGGGTAGTGACGGAGAACGGCATTGTACTCCTTATACTGGAGCGGCACTCACTCCCGATTGTCAATATCAATATGGTAATAAAGTCTGGTTCAATATATGAATCAGATGAAAAGGCAGGCCTGTCCAGCATTATGTCATCTCTGTTGGATGAGGGGACAAAGACCCGCACCTCTACCCAGATCTCACAGGAGATAGATTTTGTTGGAGGGAGCCTGTCTGCCTTTGGCGGTGATGATTCGTCAGGCGCATCACTTAGGATCTTGAAGAAGGATCTGCCATTAGGTCTCGACCTCCTTTCAGACATAGTGATAAATCCTACCTTTCCTGAGGCCGAGATTGAGAGGAAGAAGGCAGAGATGATTGGCGGTCTCCTCTCGGAGAAGGATGATCCTGGTACGGTAGCAGGAAAGGCATTCAATGAGATGATCTTTGGGGCCCACCCATATCATAGGGCGGCAAATGGTACGGAGGCGACAATCCCCGGGATAACAAGGGATGACATTGTAGCCTATTATGAAAGATTCTACAGGCCCAATAACACCATAATGTCCATAGTGGGTGATATCACTGAACAGGAGGCAATAGAAGCGGTTAACAGGTACTTTGGAAAGTGGGAAAAGAAGGAGATAAGTTTGCCTTTGATCCCAAATGCGCCTCTCCTTGAGAAGAGCGTAGTCAAGCTGATCGATAAAGATCTTACCCAGGCCAATATTATAATTGGACACATAGGGATCGAAAGGAAGAACCCTGACTATTATAACCTTGTGGTAATGAACTATATACTTGGCGGCGGAGGATTTTCATCCAGACTGATGAAGGATATAAGGGATAACCAGGGACTTGTTTATGGCATCCACTCTAATTACGATGCAGGCTTCTATCCCGGCAGTTTTGCAGTGAGCCTCCAGACAAAGAATGAGTCTGCCAACAAGGCCATAGATGCTGTATTGAAAGAGATAAAAAGGATAAGGGAAGAACCTGTGTCAGATCAGGAGATCAAAGAGGCAAAATCTTACCTAATCGGCAGTTTTCCCTTGAGGATAGATACAAATGCCAAGATAGCGGGGATACTAACATCGATAGAATTTTTCGGCCTTGGTCTGGACTATTTTGACAGGTATCCAGGTCTGATAGGGTCTGTTACGAAGGCCGATATAACACGTGTTGCAAAGAAGTATCTGGACCCCGAGAGATTTGCCATGGTTGTAGTGGCAAAGCAGACCGAGGCAAAGGTAAAGGAGTAGGGAAAAGGAAGGTGTATGAAGAAAAAGTGTATAGCATTAGTATCCGGTGGGCTGGACAGCACTATTGCAGTAAAGGCGATACTTGACCAGGATGTCGAGATTGTAGCGCTGAATTTTATTACCCCTTTTTGTACCTGCACAAGCAGGGCGTCGGGCTGTTCCCATCAGGCGACAAAGATAGCAAAAGAGCTCGATATTGAGCTAATGGTGATCTATAAGGGGCTTGAGTATGTGGATATGATCAGAAACCCGAAGTATGGTTACGGAAGGAATATGAATCCCTGCGTTGATTGCCGGATATTTATGCACAGGGAGGCCAAGATGCTGATGGAAGAGACAGGGGCCTCTTTTGTTATGACAGGAGAGGTGCTGGGCCAAAGGCCTATGTCGCAGAGGCATGATACCTTCAGGATCATAGAACGGGATTCAGGTCTTGAGGGGCTGGTAGTGAGGCCGTTATCAGCCGGGTTACTCCCTCCCACGATACCCGAATTAAATGGTGTAATCGATAGAAGCAGGTTGTTGGATATTTCGGGCAGATCCAGGAAGACACAGATCAGCCTTGCAGAAGAGTTTGGCATAAGGGATTATCCGTGCGCATCAGGCGGCTGTCTGCTTACTGATGCTGAATTTGCAAAGAAGCTTAAGGACCTCTTTGAGCATAATGGTTCTTATACGCTGACAGATGTCAAACTGCTCCGCGTCGGAAGGCATTTCAGGATAGACAAATCTACAAAGCTGATCCTGGGCAGGAAAGAGGAGGAGAACAAAGAACTGGTTGCCCTTACAAGAGATAAGGGATATCATATATTTATACCAGGAAATTTCCCCGGTCCGACTGCTGTTGTAACAGGTAATTTTGCAGACCCGCTGGAGGAGACCGTAGTAAAGACCATGGTTAAATACAGCAAACTCAAAGAAGGTTATGAGGCTGATGTTGATTACCTTTGTGGTAATACCCTTAAAAAGAAGTTGAAGGTCGTAAAGGGTCTCGAGGGAGATCCTCCTCTGCTAAAGATATAAGATGGTAAACGGATATGACAGACTCAAAGAGATAATAGCCGGGATAGATTCCTGTGTTGTTGCCTTTTCAGGCGGTGTAGATAGTACACTCATTGCAAAGGTGGCCTATGATACCCTTGGAGAGAAGGTAATAGCCGTAACAGCGACATCACCGACCTATCCCCTCTTTGAACTCCAGGAGGCAAGGTCCCGCGCCAGAGAGATCGGTGTAAGGCATCTGGTTATAGAGTCGGACGAGCTTAAGATACCTGGTTTTTCAAAGAACGATAGAGACAGGTGTTATTTTTGCAAAAAGGAGCTCTTTACCAAATTAAAGGGCCTGGCAGGGGAGATGGGATTTAAGGATGTCCTAGACGGAACAAATAAGGATGACCTCTCGGATTTTAGGCCGGGAAGGGAGGCGGCAAGGGAGTTGGGTGTAAGGAGTCCGCTTCTTGAGGCAGGTCTTACAAAGGACGATATAAGGGATATAAGTAAGGCATTAGGGATTGATAATTGGGATAAGCCCCCATACGCATGTCTTTCATCGAGGTTTCCCTATGGTATGGAGATAGATCAAAGCGGTCTTGAGCAGGTATCAGGGGCGGAGGATTTCATGAGATCCCTCGGCTTTAAGCTATTCAGGGTCAGGCACCATAAAGATACTGCAAGGATAGAGATAGGAACAGATGAGTTTCATCTGATGTTTGATAGAGCAATCTCAGGGTTGATTGTAAAGAGGTTTAAAGAACTCGGATATCATTTTGTTGTCCTTGATCTTGAAGGGTACAGAAGGGGCAGTCTTAACAGTATTGTTTATGCTGACTAGGTTTTTCATCCCGCTTTTTATCATCGCATTAATACAGCATGCTGTGGTTTCCGGTGCCGATGCCCGGCTGATTGCCGAGGAGGAGGGCGTCTCTGCCGGGCTGTCAGCAGACCTTTACACGACTACCATAAACAAGGCGGGCAAGGAATCGATTTCAGTGGCAAAGATATACAGGCTTGGAAAGCGCCTGAGGTTTGAGTCAAAGGAGAGCAGAACCGAGGAGGTTAGTATATACGATTTTGATCTTTTAAAGGAAATGAGGGTAGTACCCCAGGACAGGGTCTTTTTTGAAAGGAAGATCACCCGTAGTTTCCTGATAAAAGCCGAGAGGGAGGGACTCTACGCGCCTGATAACCCTAATATAAAAATTGACAGGATAAGACTTAAAGAGGACAGGACTGATAATCACCCTACTGTCCTGTATCTTGTTGTGAGGAGTATGAAGACAGGAGTACAAACCGTTGCCAGGGATTACAGTATGGTATGGGAGGCTACAGATCTGGGCAATGTTCCGATCAAAATAGTTTACCCCATGTCGGATTTCTCAACGGTAATTGTTGAATACAGGAACGTCACCATGGATAAGTTAGACCCATCACTCTTTCTGCCGCCCCCTGATTTTTTAAGCTTAAGCCCCTTCTAAGGGAACCAAAATGTCTGTTGTAAGGACTAATAAGAAATTAGTAAACCTGCCTCCTGATCCAGGCGTCTATCTCATGAAGGACCCTTCCGGGGATTATATCTATATCGGAAAGGCTAAGTCCCTATCAGAGCGGGTTCGGTCATATTTTCAGGAAGGCGCCGGACTTACACCCAGGATAAGGAGCATGATAGGAAATGTAGATGATATAGAATTTATAGTAACAGGTTCAGAGCTTGAGGCCCTTATCCTCGAAAATAACCTGATCAAAAAACATAAGCCCAGATATAATGTCGTCCTTAGGGATGATAAAAACTATCCTTTTCTCAGGCTCCCCATAAGAGATGATTTCCCTCGCATTGAGGTTGTAAGGAGGGTAAAGAGGGATGGCGCCCTGTATTTTGGGCCCTATGTGCCTGCCAATGCATTGAGGGAGACCATTAAGATTATACGAAGGGTCTTTCCTCTGGCAACCTGCAAGATAAATATTGACGGAAAGGCCCCTGCCCCCTGCATACAGTTCCAGATAAAAAGGTGCATGGCGCCATGTACCGGGAATCAGACAAAAGAGGAATATCATAAGATCGTAAGACAGGTCAAGATGTTCCTCGAGGGGAAGGATAGGGAACTCTTGAATTCAATGAAGGCGGAGATGGAGGCAGCCTCTGATAGGCTGGATTTTGAAGGGGCAGCAAGGATAAGGGATAAGATATTCAAGATAGAAAAGGTGCTCGAAAGACAGAGGATCACGTCTACGACGTTAGAGGACCAGGATGTAATGGCCTTTGCAAGGGATGGGGAATATTGCGATGTCCAGGTGATGTTCATCAGGGGGGGGATGCTTATAGGCAGAAAAGATTTTTTTCTGGAAGGTGTAGGGGATGCAACAGATCAGGAGATCCTCTATTCTATCTTTCAGCAGCTCTACAGCAATGAGATCATTATACCAGGAGAGATATTGATCCCTGTCGATATCGAGGAGAGGGAGATTGTGGAGGGGTGGCTTTCGGAACAGAAAGGGAAAAGGGTGCGGATACTTACCCCGGAGAGGGGAAAAGATGCCGGGTTGATCAAGCTTGCGAGGGAGAATGCCCTGGTTGCGTTAAAGGAAAAGATGAGGGAGGCGGCAGAGGGGATAGAGACGCTTGCTGAACTCAAGAAGGTCCTGGGACTAAAGAGGTTTCCCCATAGGATCGAGGCCTTTGATATATCCAACACCATGGGGAGTGAGGCAGTAGGCTCACTTGTGGTCTGGGAGGACAACAGGATCAAGAAATCGGCATTCAGGAAGTTTAAGATAAAGACGGTCCATGGTGCAGACGACTTTGCTATGATGGAGGAGGTAATATCCAGGCGTTTTTCATATTCAAAAGGAGAAGAAGGGAGCGATAGTAAAGGATGGGAGCCGCCTGATCTTGTAATAATAGACGGGGGCAAGGGTCAGCTCTCTTCGGCGCTTGGCGCCCTTAAAAGGCTTGGTCTTGATAATATAGATATCATCGCCCTTGCAAAGGCAAAGGGCGAAAAGGAGGACAGGGTCTTCCTCCCTGGTGACAGTGAGGCCAGGATGCTTGACCAGAAATCGGGTGTTATGCACCTACTCCAGAGGATAAGGGATGAATCACACCGCTTTGCTATAGAATACCATAAAAGACTGAGAGAGAAGGATCTGGTCTCGTCTCCCCTTGACAGCATAAGAGGTGTTGGCAAAAAGACAAGGGCATCCCTGCTTCAGCATTTCAAGGGCCTGGCAGGGATAAAGGACGCCTCCTTAGAGGAGTTGGAAGAGACCCCCGGGGTCAATAAGAAGGTGGCGGAAGAGATATATAAGAGGTTCAGGAGGTGATTACGATCCGCACCAGAAGCACGTAGATATTTAATGAGTCAATTCCTGGGCCGATATTAAATTTCACACATAAACGGGAAGTGTTATAATTATGTTGTTATGCAATCTTCTTCTGCTTTTTAATAATTTCAGTTAAAGATCGCAGTGCTTGATTTACAGAGTCATGGTCAGGGAAAAACTTTGCAACATCTGGTTCAATAACTACAACATTTGAGCCTTCTTCGTACCTCTTAGCATATTTTCCCCGAATCCCCTTGCTGAAATCATACTCTTCAAGCATGTCTGGATCTTTTCGTATTCTCTTCATATTGTTCCCTATCAGAATGCAGAGGGTCATAAATAGTTAATGATAAGGTGTCTTTGAAAGCTGTACTTGCCTCATCAAAAGATACACCGTGGGTTTTTATATTTTTTCTCGCCTTGTTCGGATCCCATTCAAATAAGAGCATATCTTGTCAATTTCTATTTTTATTATAACGATAATAATTGAATCTGACAATAGCTGTTAGTATTAATTTGTCTTGCCTAACTTTGAAGAGCAGCTGTGCCAATTTCCAAAACGGGCCATCTCTCCTCCTTAAATAAATGACATTCTTATGGAGGATATTTTATCAAAAGAAGAAAGATATTGGTAGTACTTTTTGCCTTTTTCTATAGGCTCAGAAATAAGCCGCGTCGCTATGCGGCGTCGGCTTCATTGACTTGATATGCAGATATTTTCATATAGGAATTCAGGCGCCAAATCGGCACCGTTTTCCCAAACGATAGTTTCTAAGATGGGGTCAACTTTGAAGGATTTAAAGTTTTGAATATTTTTGAGTGAGCCAAAGACTTCTCCTTCTAATTCTTTGGATAAATCTACTTCACCTTTGGTGCCGTCATTAAAACGAACCCATATTACATAATTGTGTAAATATTTGGCTTCTTTTACATGTAAAATCATAATTTCACTCCAAAGGTTTTATTGGGAATAAAGCTTTTTTCTGTTCAGCCAATTTCCATTCACGCTGAAGTTCTACTTTATTTATTTCTCTCCATTCTTGAACAAGAGCTAAAGCACGTTTTGACATGTTCTATTCTAAGTGGTCTTGCCATGATCCATCACTTCTACCATAACCCCTTTACCTATCAAGAGTGTACGGCCTGACCCTTTATATAGCAATCATAGGGGTCAAGTCTTGAAAACTCACTTTTTCTCAAATCCCGCAATTGCCTTACTTACTGTAGTATAGTGAATACGCAAATGATCCGCAATCTCTTTTAGCGTATATCCATATTTCACGTGGGCGGTATGGATATGTCTG
>JACRHA010000002.1 GCA_016234185.1 Nitrospirota bacterium | reverse complement strand
TCGGTGAGATCCTTACCGATATAGATCTTCCCATTTGGGTATGTGATCCGATAAATGACCTTCATGTTATACGTGGCGCTTCGAAAGCTGGTTTACTAACATGTATTATACGGCCTAAATAATCTGACAAATACTGCAATTATTGTGATATAAGCCGTTACTCTAATCTCAAAGTTCTTTTTCGATATCTTTTGAACAGGTGCTGGAAGCTTCTCAAAGCATTTCCAAAAGCGATCTGTTGTCCGATGCATTTAGAGTTCCTTGAGCTTTCCCTTAGCTTTTTCATTAATGGCCTCTTTGATTAGAAAGTCCAATTTCCCTGACTCTGAATCGGTCTCAATCTGTCTATCCCATTTTTCCCAATCCTTTTTAGAAAACCACTTTCTAAGGCGAACATCATCCTCTTCTGAGAGGGATTCAATTGCTGCTTCGATTTCTTCTACTTTTGACATATATAATCTATCCCCTTATTAAAGCGTTTTTATGTTCCAGCACTAACTACTATTACGGTATATAACTACTATTTCAACATATCGATGTAAGACCAGAAGCTCTCCCCCGCCTCAAGCCTCTCCATCTTAAATATCTCCGCTATCGTCTGGCCTATGTCCGCAAAGGTCTTTCTTGCGCCTAAATCCACACCTGCATTAATCCCTTTGCCATAGACAAGGAGCGGGACATATTCCCTTGAGTGGTCTGTGCTTGGGGTTGTTGGGTCGTTGCCATGATCTGCGGTTATTATAAGAAGATCTTCTTCTCGCATAGCGGCAATAATCTCGGGAAGGCGTTTATCGAACTCTGCCAGGGCTTCTGCATATCCGGCCGGATCGTTTCTGTGGCCGTAAAGGGTATCGAAGTCTACAAGATTGGTAAAGATCAGGCCCTCTCCTGTTTTATTCATTTCGCTGATCATCTGATCAACCCCATCCATATTATCCTTGATGTGTATAGCCTTCGTTATGCCGCGGCCTGCAAAGAGGTCTTCGATCTTTCCGATCCCGACGACCTCAAGCCCTGCCTCCTTTATTTTGTCCAACAGGGTAATCTTCGGAGGCTCAACTGAAAAATCCCGTCTGTTTGAAGTGCGGGTAAAAGAACCTGGTCTGCCGACAAAGGGCCTGGCTATGACACGGCTTACATTGTGTGGATAGACTAATATCTTGCGGGCAATCTTGCAGATCTCGTACAGATCTTCTAATGGTATTACCTCCTCATGGGCAGCAATCTGGAAGACACTGTCTGCTGATGTGTATATAATGGGTTTTTCGGTCTTAAGATGTTCTTCACCCAGTTCCTTGATTATCTCTGTGCCTGAGGCGGGTATATTGCCAAGGATATCCATCCCGATAGCCTTCCTGAATGAATCTACAATATCCTTTGGAAAACCTTTAGGGTATGTGGGGAACGGTTCTTCAAGGATGATCCCCATCATCTCCCAGTGCCCTGTGGTTGTATCTTTTCCCTTAGACCTCTCAGACATGACCCCATAGGAGGCGGAAGGTTTTGATGCCCTTCTTATCCCCCTAAAATCACCGAGAAGGCCTAACCCCATTTTTTCGAGATTAGGAAGGCCCAGGTCAACTGCATAGGAGATATGCGCCAGGGTGTTGCTCCCCTCATCACCATATTCGTTCGCATCCGGGAGTTCGCCTATGCCGAGGCTATCAAGTATAAGGAGGAGTACACGATCTATCATGCCCAGTTTCCTATCAGCGATCTTTTTTGCAGGAACGATTAAACCCCTCTTCTCTGGTATAGCCTTACTGCCTGGTTATGCTCTGAGAGGGAGGTGGAAAAATAGTGTGTCCCGTCATTCTTAGAGACGAAAAAGAGATAGTCTACCCTTATGGGATATAGGGCAGCGACAATGGATTCCCTGCCAGGATTTGAGATCGGACCCGGGGGAAGCCCCTTCCTTTTATATGTATTGTATGCTGTTTTTGTTTTTAAATCGGCCTTGGTGAGATCACCGTTAAAGTTCGGAAGCGCATATATGACTGTGGGGTCGCTCTGGAGGGGTATCCCCTTTCTAAGGCGGTTATGAAAGACTGCAGAGACGAGTGTCCTTTCGTTCCGGTTTGAAGTCTCCTTCTCTATTATTGATGCTAGCGTAACCACCTCGTTGGTCGTCATCCTGAGCATCTGTGCCTTCTCGACAAGATCAGGTGTATAGACAGTGAAAAATTTCTTTACCATGCTCCCGACAATCTCCTCTGCCTTCAACTTCCTCGGAAACAGGTATGTATCCGGAAACAGATATCCTTCAAGGGTTGGTGAATTAACCCCCAGGGCAAGGGCAAATTCCTTGTTGTATATAAGGTTCATAAAGATTGTGTAGTCTGCCAGTTTTTTTTCTGAGAGGAGTTGGGCAATCTGTTTGGCCGTATATCCTTCAGGGATTGCCACCTCGTGCAGGAGGATCTTGCCATACTTGAATTTGGTTAGTATCTCTTCCGGGAGCATCCTTGCGTTGAGTCCGTATTCACCTGCCATGACCTTTCTGTCGAGGAGGGTGTATCTCCCCAGGAGTATAAAATAAGTCTTATTGGTTATCAGGTGTTCGCGCTTCAGGAGATCGGCCATCGCCCGGAAACTCATCCCCTCCGATATCTCGATCACCCTTTCAAGCTTATCTGCTGACGGTGGTGTATAGAGAAAAAGATAGAAGGAAAAAATGAAGAGGAACATGATTGCAGCCGTCACAAAGAAGATATCTATTATGGTCCTATTTTTGGCAAGCATTCATCCTCCAATCCATATAATCCTGGAGGATTATAATGGCTGAAAGTTTGTCTATCTTCTCCTTCCGCTTTCTGCGGCTGACATCCGCTTCGATCAGCAGGTTTTCCGCATAGTGGCTGGTCAGTCGTTCATCCCATAATGTTATAGGTATGGTAAGATGTCCCATAAGGTTATCTTTAAAAGAGATTACGTATTGAGCCATCTTGCCCATGCTGTCGTCCATATTCTTTGGCAGTCCGAGGACGATCTCACCGACATCCTCCTCCTCCACTATGGCGGTAATCTCCTTGATGGTTGATTCAGGGCCCCTGTTTTCGATCGTTGCAAGCCCATGGGCAGCTATCCCGAGCCCGTCACTTATCGATACACCTATGCGCTTCTTTCCGATATCAAGCGCCAGTATCCTCAAGATCGCCTATCCCCTCTCTTCTATCCTGCCGAGCCTTACTGAAAGGTCATTTAATCCTTTTTCAATCCTGTCAAGGTCAGACCTGGATGGAATATTGATCTGCTCAGCCCCTTTACATGCGAGATCACAAATCCTCTTCTTTAAATCCTCAAGGCTCTTTTCGCCCTTATCCGCCATCTCTTTTACCAGCTTTGCGGTCTTACCTTCACTCTTCTCTCCCCGAATCATAAGTTCTTCTGCGAGTTCCCTGGCCTTTTCCTTCATGCCGATACCAAAGAAGACCCCACGCTTTATTAACCTAAACATATGACCACCCCCTTATTTAGTATTCAGAATCCAGTAGTCAGAAGACTTCTTCTGTTTCCTGTATTCTCTATTCTGTCTCCTGTCTTCTGTCAGTCTATAATCTCTTTTCAATAACCTCATATATCTTTCCCATGGCCTCATCAAGTTTCTCGGTATTCCTTCCTCCGGCCTGGGCTATATCGTCCCTTCCTCCCCCTCCCCCTCCGATAACCGGTGCGATCTCCCTTATAATCTCGTTTGCCTTAAATCTCTCAGTCAGGTCTTTTGTTACCATAATGACTATGCTGGCAGTACCATTCGTTACAGATCCTACCAATATTATACCAGACTTAAGCTTTCCCCTGATCGAATCCCCGAATAACCGCAGATCATCCATGCCCATAGAATCAATCTTATCGGCGAAGACCCTGATCCCCCCTATTGATCTGACCTTATCCTCTATGTTGACGGTCTTCTTGCTTGACAACTCCCCCTTTAACCGTTCTATCTCCTTTTCCTTCTCTTTAAGGCTTGAAAGCAATCTCTTTGCCTTTGAGGTCAGGTCTTGCGGGCTGGCCTTGAATAGCTCAGCAATCCCGTTTAAGGTCTCCTCCTCCCTCTTTATAACTCTGTAGGCCTCATCCCCTGTGACGGCCTCGATCCTTCTTACGCCTGATGCGATACTGCTTTCATGGAGGAGCTTGAAGAGACCAATCTCTCCTGTGACCTTGCAGTGTGTGCCGCCGCAAAGCTCCCTGCTGAAATCGGAGATGCTGACTACCCTTACTTTGTCCCCATATTTTTCTCCGAATAAGGCCATTGCCCCGGAATTTATCGCCTCCTCAGCACCCATTATTTCTGATACAACCTTTGTATTGGTCATGATCCTTTCATTGACAAGCATCTCTATCCTGTCTATCTCCTCCCTCTTAAGGGGCGAGAAGTGGGTGAAGTCGAACCTGAGACGCTCAGGTGAGACCAAAGATCCGCCCTGTCTTACATGATCGCCAAGCACCTCCCTTAGTGCGGCATGGAGGAGGTGTGTAGCCGTGTGGTTCCTGGCTGTATTTAGTCTTGCCCTTGCCGAGACAGCCGCATGGTACCTTTCGTCCGTGCGTAACTGGCCTTTAACAACCCTCCCCTTATGTACAAATAGCCCCTCAATGGGTCTCACGGTATCTGTTATTTCAACCTGTACGCCGTCGGCTGATATCTCGCCTCTGTCCCCCACCTGTCCGCCAGATTCTCCGTAGAACGGGGTCTGATTGAATATCAGCTCCACCTCATCTCCTACGCGGGCAGATTTAATAATGTCTGGTGGTCCTGATCCTTCGTGGATCTCCTCGTCTTTGCCTCTTTTTATAATCGAAACCAACTGCATATCAGCTTCAAGATAATCATACCCGATAAAGTTGGTCTCACCATAATCATTGATGATCTTGGTATACTGAGGGTCTCCTTTCTCCATCTTAAAACCCCCTGCCATCCTTGCCCGATGCCTCTGTTCCTCCATGGCTGATTTAAATCCGGGTTCGTCAAGGCTGATCCCTTCCTCCCTTACAATATCCTGGATAAGGTCAATTGGGAGACCGTATGTATCATATAACTTAAAAAGCGTATCACCCGGGATCATATCTCTTCCCTTTGCCCTTAACTCCTGGATTATCTCACCCAGTATCCTGATCCCCTGGTCAAGGGTATCTAAAAATCGTTCTTCCTCCCCCACGGTGACATTGCCTATCCTCTCCCTGGATTTAAGTATCTCAGGATAGGCATGTTTCATAATGTCAATTACGACATTAGACAATTTAAAAAGAAATGGGTCTTGTATGCCTAAGAGCCTTCCATGCCTCGCACCCCTCCTGATAATCCTCCGGAGGACATAACCCCTCCCTTCATTCGAGGGGAGTACCCCGTCGCTTATTAAAAAGGCTATAGCCCTCAGGTGGTCAGCAATTATCCTTATTGAGAAATCACCTTTTCCTTCTTCGCCATAGCTCCTTTCTGAGAGGTCTGATATTGCGCTTATGATCGGGGCAAACAGATCCGATTCATAATTGCTGTAGACGCCCTGGCAGACAGCAGAGATCCGTTCCAGGCCCATCCCTGTATCAATGCTAGGTTTCGGCAAGGGGTTAAGCCTTCCTTCTTTATCGCGGTCATATTGCATAAATACAAGGTTCCAGAGTTCGAGATATCTGTCGCAATCGCATCCCGCTGCACAGGTGGGCCTGCCGCACCCGACCTCCTCTCCCTGATCTACGAGGATCTCAGAACAGGGACCGGATGGGCCGATATCGCCCATCTGCCAGAAGTTGTCCTTCTCTCCCAACCTGACTATCCTTTCGGATTTTATACCTATCTTTTTCCTCCAGATTCCGGCAGCCTCTTCGTCCTCCCTGAATATGGTAATCCACAGCAAATCTTTTGGCAGCCCTATCACCTCTGTCAGGAATTCCCAGCCAAATTCAATGGCCTCCTCCTTAAAATAGTCACCAAAGGAAAAGTTTCCAAGCATCTCAAAAAAGGTATGATGCCTCCCTGTAAGCCCGACATTTTCCAGGTCATTATGTTTTCCTCCGGCCCGCAGGCATTTTTGTACTGAGACAGCCCTCTTATAGTTACGCCTCTCCTCTCCGAGAAATAGTCCCTTGAACTGAACCATCCCGGCATTCGTAAAAAGGAGGGTCTGATCCTTGTGCGGGATAAGTGATGAGCTTTCAACAGGGGTATGTCCCTTCGATATAAAGTAGTCGCAAAAGGCCCTTCTTATATCGTTAGAACTGCTTATTATTATCCCGTCAGTCTTCATCTATTTATAGGGGCTTGCGTCGCCCCCTCCAAAGGCAAAGCCTTTGGAGCCTCCCCCTCAACGCTCGCTTTGCTCGCTGTGAACTACCTTCTGCAGGTGAGCGACCACCACCTTCGACCTGCAAAGCCGGATGGAGCCTCCCCCTCAATGCTCGCATCCGCATCACTTGCCAAATCTGTCTACCTTTATCTTCTCCTGTCCTTTTTCCTGGCCCTCTTTGCTGGTGGCTTCCCATGTCAGATCACTTGTGGACTGTACCCCCTTGACCTTTAAGGTGAAGTCATCAGGATTGCTGCACCACCTTAATGCCTCCTCAACGGTGACAAGCCCCTTCTTGTACAGGTCGTAGAGGGACTGATCGAATGTCTGCATGCCGTATTGACTTAGACCTGCCGCAATTATATCCGGAATCTTTCTGCTCTTGTCCGGATCGATTATGCACTCCCTTATGGTCTGGGTAGCCACCATAACCTCCACTGCCGGAACCCTCCCCTTTCCATCAGCCCTGGGAACCAGCCTCATGGATATGATCCCCTTGATGATAGAGGCGAGCTGGAGCCTTACCTGTTTCTGCTGATAGGGCGGGAAGACCGAAATGATCCTGTTTATTGTCTCTGCAGCGTCAATTGTGTGGAGGGTAGAGAGCACCAGGTGCCCTGTTTCTGCTGCTACCAGCGCGGTAGAAATAGTCTCAAAATCCCTCATCTCACCCACAAGGATTATGTCCGGGTCCTGTCTTAAGGCGGACCTTAAGGCCAGGCCAAAAGACTCCGTATCATTACCTATTTCACGCTGACTTATTATGCTCTTTTTATCCCTGTGCAGATACTCTATCGGGTCCTCAATTGTAATTATATTATCAGACCTGTTTCTGTTCATAAAGTCGATCATGCATGCAAGGGTAGTGGTCTTGCCGCATCCGGTAGTGCCGGTTACAAGTATTAGCCCCCTCTGCTCCATGGAGAGCTTTTCAAGCACCTTCGGAAGATTGAGCTCATCAATGCTGAGGATCTTTGTTGGTACTGCCCTCATGACTATTCCTATTGTCCCCCTCTGCTGAAATACATTTACCCTGAATCGACCAAGCCCTGAGGCGCTGTATGCAAAATCCGCCTCAGACTTCTCCTTGAATCTCTGCTTGCTACTATTGTTCATGATGGCAAAGGCCGTGGCAATTGCATCCTCCTGGGTGATCTTCTGCTGGTCTTCGAGCGGTACAAGACGTCCATCTACCCTTAATATTGGCGGGTTCCCTACCTTCAGGTGAAGGTCAGAGGCGTTCCTTTCTATGGTCTTTTTCAAAAGTAGATTTATGTCCATAATTTTGCCTTAAAGCTATAAGGTTTTGATATATTCTTTTCCTGTAACAGGTTGTTTGATTGGATGTCCGGTCTTTTTATCATCCTGTCTTTTAACGAGGCCTCCTGCCTCCCTGATCTTCTCCTCTATCTCGGCAGCAATACCCTGGTTCTCCCTTAGGTGCTCCCTTGCGTTATCCCTTCCCTGGCCGATCCTTTCTCCCTTATAGGCATACCACGCACCCGACTTCTCTATAATACCCTTCTCAACTGCAAGGTCTATGATCTCCCCATATTTTGATATCCCTTCGTTAAATAGAATGTCAAACTCTGCCTGCTTAAAGGGAGGCGCAACCTTGTTCTTTACTACCTTTACCCTGACCCTGTTTCCGCTTATCTCCTGTCCATTCTTGATAGATTCTATTCTTCTGATATCAAGCCTCAGGGATGCATAGAATTTCAGGGCATTGCCTCCGGTGGTAGTCTCAGGATTTCCAAAGAGGACACCCAGCTTCATCCTGATCTGATTTATGAAGATAACAATGGTCTGGGATTTACTTATGGCAGCCGTAAGTTTCCTTAATGCCTGAGACATGAGCCTTGCCTGTAGCCCCATATGGGCATCACCCATCTCCCCTTCAAGCTCAGCCCTCGGGACAAGTGCGGCGACGGAATCAATAACGATCAGATCGATCGCCCCGCTCCTCACCAGGGTCTCTGTTATCTCCAGGGCCTGTTCACCTGTATCAGGCTGCGATATAAGGAGCTCTTCTGTCTTCACACCAAGTTTACTTGCATAATTTGTATCCAGGGCATGTTCGGCATCTATAAAGGCGGCTATGCCTCCACCCCTTTGAGCCGAGCCTATTGCGTGGAGCGATAGGGTCGTCTTTCCGGATGACTCCGGCCCGAATATCTCGACTACCCTCCCCTTTGGAAGACCTCCTACACCCAATGCCAGATCAAGTCCGAGTGAGCCGGTTGGTATAACCTGGATGTCTTGAGGCCCATCTCCTGTCCCAAGCCTCATTATAGAGCCCTTCCCAAACTGCTTTTCTATCTGAGATATTGCAAGCTCTAATGCCTTTGTTCTGCTATTTTCCTTTTCAACCATTGTCACTCCTCCTTGTATTTTATACTATAGCCCCTGAAATAAGAAGGGGCTAAATAGTTTAACCCCCATCTTGTATATCAATCAAATTTTATCTCACAGAGCCTCGTATAGACGGGACCTTCAGGCCGCAGGTCAGATCTCATTATTAAGACCTCTTCTGTTTCGAACCCACCCAGCTCAGACTCCTTCTCAGACTCAATAGCCTCGATGAGACCTTTAAGTCCGGATGGGTCCCTCACCCTTCCTATGGTAAAATGGGGCTTAAATCCCCTCTCCTCCCTGGGATGACCTATTTTTTCCATCTCTTCCTCTATTCTTGACTGGAGCCTGAGAAGATTATCACCCTCTTCATGTATCCCCAGCCAGATTATCCCGGGTTTTTTGAGGTTAGGGAATACCCCCAAACCCATAATCCGGAGATTGAAAGGGATAAAGCCTTTAGTTGCCTTTCTTATTGCCGCCTCTATTTCCGGCATCCCCTTTTCGTCGATCTCCCCCAGGAACTTTAGCGTAAGATGTATGGCCTCAGGCCTGACCCATCCTATATGGCACTCGTCCCGTTTCAGTCTATCCTGAAGGCCTGAAATTCCCCTTTTGATTCCTTCAGGAAGATCGATAGCTATAAATGTCCTGATCATTGGCATTAGTGGCCTGCAAGAAGGTACCTTCTAAGCATGTCAAGGGCCATCTGCGAGGAGTTCAGCTTGACCTCTTCGCGTGTACCGGAGAAGTGATGAAACCTGCATAGCGTATCCTTTCCATCGGCCAGGGCTGTGTATACAAGTCCAACGGGTTTCGTGGGAGTCCCCCCACCAGGGCCGGCTATCCCGGTGACAGCAAGACCCAGATCGGTCCGGTTTACCTCTCTGACCCTTTCGGCCATGGAGGAGGCGGTCTGCGCGCTAACAGACCCATAATCTCTAATTGTCTCCAGAGGTACACCCAGTACCTCAGTCTTTGCCCGGTTTCCGTATGTCACCAGGACAGACTCGATATACTCTGAGCTTCCAGGGACATTGGTGAGGCGATGCCCTATTAGTCCCCCGGTGCATGATTCAGCCACAGAGAGGGTCAGTCCCATCTTCTTTAGCAGGAGACCAACAACAGACTCCATCGTCTCATCATCCACGCCATAGATATAATCACCGATTGCACCCCTTGCCTTCTCCTCAATCTCCCCAACAAGCGAAGAGACCTCTTCTTCCTTCTTCCCCCTTAATATAATCCTTATATCTACACCCGTAGGTTTTGCAAGGAGACCAATGTAGGCATCACGCAGCTTAAACAGGTCCTTGATGGCCTCGTTTATACTCATCTCCGGCAATCCAAAAGTTTTAATGCACCTTATGAGAATGATCCCCCTTCCCTCCAGCTTCTTGACTATGAAGTCCTTTACGGTCTCTTTATACATCATCTCCATCTCTGACGGGACCCCCGGAAGGGAGATAAGGAGACTGCCATTGTGTTCGATAATAAAACCCGGGGCAGTGCCAAGCGGGTTTTCAATCGCAAAGGCCTGGGATGGGATCAGGGCCTGCCTTGAATATCCCTTGGGCATCTCTCTGCCTGTAGACTCAAATTTTCTTGTAATCTTCTCCAGGAGGTCTTCCCTTAAGACAAGTCTTCTCTTGGTAAGCCTGCTTACTACCTTTCTTGTCAGGTCATCTGCTGTAAGACCTAGTCCACCCGTAGTGATTATTAAGGGCGATCTCTCGATGGCCCTCTTGAGCGTTGATTCGATGTCCCCCTCTATATCGCCTATGATAGTCTTGAAGCCGACCTCTATGCCGGCCCTTGTGAGCTCAGTAGATAAGAAGAGGGAATTAGTTTCCGTGATGCCTCCTATGATCAGCTCTGTACCTATCGCAATAATCTCTCCCCTCATTTTTACCCTACTTGTAGTGGAGATCACCATAGGCCATTATCTCTTCTGCAAGCTCATCGCCGACCAAGCGTCTGATAGTTGATTTAAGACTCTTGTACATGAGGGGTGCATCCTGGTTGTTTTTGCATGGTATATCGGCCAGATATGGTGTTGATTGAATCCCAAGAACCTGTTGCCCTTCAGATATGTATATGGCGAGCGGATACTGAACACAGTCAATCATCTTAAACTCCTCCCATGTAAGACCAGCGTCCAATGCATAGGAGTGGACAGCGCAATATCTTAGGCCATCATTACTATTGTAAAGCAAGACGCATCTGTCATTGAGCAACCAGGTGCATCTAAACTCCTCACCCTCCCGAAAGAGCCTTCTTACGGCCATTGCCTCATCCTCATCGATCTCGCATTTTCCCAAACACCTCGGCTGCTCCCTGCAATCCGCAACGAATGAGCCCTTTCTTTTTATAAAGTCGATATTCTCCTTCGGGAGATACTTTAGTATCCCAGGTAGGTGTTTTTCTATCCTTTTTGCCTCATCCCCGGTAATAATACATGCCCTATAGCAGCAGGCAGACTCACATTTATAGCGGTCTACATCGCAAATAAAGGGTGTGGTGAAGATGGCTGTATCTACCAGTATTGGCCCTATTTTCACGAGTCCATTTTTTTTCATTTAACCACGCATGTCAAGGTTTGTTATTTAAGAATAAAAATTATATTCCATTTTAAAAAGAATGCAAGAGAAATTCGCTAATACCGCAATATTTATGCTATTTCCCCTTTTAATTTACCTTAATTCACCCGCCTCTCTTTTTTGGAATGTGTGGTACCCAAGAATAGACATTGAATTTCTATAAGAACATAAAACCCCTCTTGGAATAAGGGTTTCGGTGAAGTATAATCTTCACCTGAAAGGTGAAACCACAAAGACCAAGTAGGGGGTAAAAAGATGATACAACAAACGATACT
>JACRHA010000001.1 GCA_016234185.1 Nitrospirota bacterium | reverse complement strand
TTGAAAATCACCTCCTTTAAAGAGGTGCTAACCATAGCGTTATAAACAAAGTAGACCGCTACAGGAGACCTTTTAGATCAAAGGCTGGATCAGATAATACCTCCGGATTCTTAACCTCCCTCTTCTCTTTAATCAGCTTTGAAAGAGGGCCTTCCAGATCCTTAAGATCTATCAGGATGGCGCCTTTAATAACACCATCCCTGACGAAGATCCTCCCATATTTATACTGATCCCTCTGATCCCTAATAAATACCTTTGTACCCTCTGATACAGATGTATCACCCATGGCAATAAGGCTTCTGCCCCAGATATCTATCTGGTATGAGGAAACGACATTCAGTGCCTTATCCTCACCTGCCATATTTGCGCCTGCCGCCTTTCCGTGGGCCATTGCATTCGACCAGTTGCCCATGATGTGGCGCTTCTCCATTATGGGATCATAGAATTCCGCTACATCTCCTGCGGCAAACAAGTCGGGAGTGCTGCTCCTCAGATGGTTGTCCACGATAACCCCCCTGTTGATCTCAACCTCCTTTTTATCCAGGAGGTCCAGGTTCAGTCCGATCCCTATACCAACACCGATTATATCCGCATCTATCTGCTTCCCGCCAGTTGTCCTTATACCGGTTACTGTCTTGCTGCCAAAAACCTCAACCACCTCATCCTCAGGGATAAGGTTTACCCCGTTCTCCTTTAGTATTCTCTCTACAAGCCTCCCGCCATCTTCATCCAGAAAGTGGGACCAGAAGACCTTGTCTCTGATGATATTAACTACCTTAAGCCCGGCCATCGCAAAGGTCTGATTAAGATCCATGCCAAGGAATCCCCCGCCTATAACTATCGCCCTTCTTGACGACCTCATTCTGTTCATCATTCCCTCGGCATCATTAAGTGTCCGAAGATAATAGACACCATCCAAATCTGCGCCAGGGATCTGCCACGTCTTTGGGCGGCCCCCTGTAGCAATCAGAAGTTTCTTGTAAGAGAAGATACCCCCATCCTCAAGAAAGGCCTTTTTGCCTTCTGCCGAGATCCTAATGACCTTTTTCTCTGTAATTAATTCGATTGAGTTCTTATTGTAGAAATCGATCTTTTTCTGGAAGAGCTGATCCCTCTGGATCAGCCCGCGCATATATAATGCAAGGCTAGGTCTTATATAAAGCGTATGGGACTCATTGGTTACTATTGCAATCGAGCCAACTCTGTCCCTTCGCCTTATCGCCTCCGCTGCATTCGTTCCTGCCGGCCCTCCTCCAATTATGAGGTAATCTAAAGACCTTTCAGACATTTTTCCTAGGGTTCTAGGATTCGTGGGTTCGAGGGTTCCAGCGAATTCACTTGAACCCATGACCCCTGGACCCCTTAACTGCTTGAACCCTTTGTTATACCGCTTCCATCCTGAGGATTATCTCCTCCCTCTCCTTCCCCTGTATCACCTGGTCAGACGACGGATAGAGTATCCCCTCCTCCTTCTGGTTGTGCAGTTTTAGATATTCATGTATCTGATTCCCGAGTTCCCTTATCGCATCCCTCTTGGAAAGGCCCTCTATCTTTGCCTCGTCAAGTAGGCCTGCCATCTTCTTTAATAACTCCTGTATCTCCTGGTGTTCCATCCTCATAACATGGGTAGGCCCCATGGTTGTCTCTGTCTTCTTTTCATAGAGTGGGAAGAGGACCTCCTCCTCCATCTTTATGTGTCTTAACAGGCCTGTCCGAAACTCATCAAACCTTATCGACGCAAGCATCACATTGTCACCGTCAAGTTCAGTACAGTGGTCTTCAAGGAGCTTGTGGAGCCTTACGTGATCCGAGTGTAGAAGATCATTGATCGTCCTTTCTGTTGACTCACCACGCTTCATGATAACCACCTGCCAGATATCAGACTCCATAGCCAGAGGCCACCACTCATAACTGTTCCTCCGGGTGGTCTGGAGTATCTTCAGGAAATATCTTGAATCCATATTATCAATGAGGATAAGGCCCCTGCCGGGTTGAAGCGCATCAAATTCCTTCATAATCTTTGGGTCCTTCTGATTTTGCGCAAGTTGGCTGACATCTACGGCGATCATCTTTACTCCAGACATACATCTCCTCCTTATCATCTCTTGAATTTATTATATTAACAGGGCACGGTTACCCATATCTCTTCCTGACTAACACACCTATTTTATATCACCAGATTAGCAAAGACTTAAATTAACCCTTGTATAATACCACAAACAAAAATAACAATGAAATGATTATTAAAAGGTAAAATCTCAAATTTACCTTGATTAAATTGCCCCGTTATGGTAGAAAATTAAATTTACCTGACCATAAGATAGATCTTAGGACTTAATGATCCGAAAGGGGGTGATTAATATACGTATTTACGAATCCATCTTCATTCTGAGGCCAAGCCTAACAGATGAAGAGGTAGAAAAGGCCATTGCCAAGATGAAGGGAGTCATTGAGAAATCCGGCGGGGAGGTCTTAAATACAGAGAATTGGAAAAAGAGAAGGCTGGCCTATGAGGTAGCGAAGGAAAAAAAGGGAGTATATATTGTCCTCCAGTTTAAGGGTGACGGCAAACTGATTAATGAACTTGAGCGCACATATAAGATTGATGATTCCGTGATAAAATATCTCTCAATAAAACTAGACGGGATTAAACCTAAGGCTGCAAAAGAGGCCGTGCCGGAAGAGAAAAAAGAGGTATAACATGGCAAGCTTTAACAAGGTGATCCTTATGGGAAACCTGACTAAGGACCCAGAACTCAGATATACCCCGAATGGAACTGCGGTAGCCAGTTTCTCTCTTGCTGTTAATCGCCGATATAAGCAGGGGGATGAGTTTAAGGATGAGGTATGCTATATAGATATTGTGGTCTTTGGAAAACAGGCTGAAAATTGCGGACAGTATCTTGGCAAGGGTCATGGAATAATAATCGATGGCAGGCTCCAGCAGAGGAGATGGGAAACAGAGGATGGCCAGAAAAGGAGCAAACATGAGGTGGTTGCCCAGTCGATAAGATTCCTGTCCAAGAGGGGAGATCTATCGAAGGACGCGAAGGAGGCATTGATTGACGATACAGCCGTTCCCTCTCAATCAGACCATGAAAATGATGTACCTTTTTAGTATAGTGGCCAAGGGTTCAAGGGGTTAAGTAACCCTGGAATCCTAGAACCCTTATTTACATTTATATTTTTTGGAGGAGATTATGATAGAAAAGCCTAAATATTTTCAGCGCAGGAGGGTTTGCAGATTCTGTACAGACAAGCAGGCGCCCATTGATTATAAAGATGTGCTGCTATTGAAGAGTTATCAGTCGGAAAGGGGCAAGATAATGCCACGCAGGATCTCAGGCAACTGCGCCAAGCATCAGCGTTTGATAACAGCCGCAATAAGAAAGGCAAGGAACCTCGCCCTCCTCTCCTTTGCAGAAGAAAGATAGATACCCACAAATAAGCCCCCCAGAGGACCCCCGCCAAAAGAAGTGGGTGAATGCAAATCGCCTGAAGGCCGCGCGTTAACGCGTAGTAAAAAGTGTTATGGGTTTACCTGTGAGTATCTACCCAGCGAGCAAAGCGAGCGTTGAGGGGGAGGCTCCATCCGGCTTTGCCGGTGGAGGGGGCGACGCAAGCCCCTAAAATAGAGGAGCTATTTCTCTTTTAGCCGCTTTATTACCTCAGAAATAAGCTCAACAGTATCTACCTGAAGCGGGATTACCTGCCGTGGGATCTGTCCGGGGACGTACGCGTATTCCCCTTCATCCTGCAGGAAGGCATTGGAGATTATCTCCTTCACCTGATATTTCAGTCCCTCAAAGAGATCCTTTGATGTCAGAAATCCTGCATCTACAAGGATAGCGCCCTGCCTTTTTCCTGTCTTCTTTAATATATCAACTGATATATCGTACTCTCTCTGGGTAATAATCCCGGCTTTGACAAGCATCTCGCCGAGTCGTTCCTCTATAAGACTCGATGATGCTGATATGATCTTTCCGTCCTTTATATAGATCGATCGGATCTCCTTTCCATTTCTGATAGTGAGTATCCCGGTCTCTCTTGATGCCTGAAGCCTCTCAAGCAGCCCCAGGAGATCACCATCTTTAAGGTTTCCTGACAGATCTTCCATCTTTACTTTCCACCCCTGCGTTGCCTTAAGACCTCATAGGCAAAGATACCTGCCGCAACAGAGACATTTAATGAGGAAACCCTTCCTTTACTCGGAATCGAGACAACCTCATCGCATCTCTCAAGGGCAAGCCTCCTTATGCCGCTCCCCTCATTTCCAATAACGGCACCGATCGGAACGGAATAATCAAATTCAAGATAGGATTTTTCCCCTCCTGAGTCAAGACCAACTATCCAGAGTCCATTATCCTTCAGGAAATCTATAACCCTCACTATGTTTACTACCCTTGCCACAGGCATGTATTCTACTGCCCCCGCAGATGCCCTTGAGACTAAATCTGTAATACCGGCCGAACGCCTCTCAGGGATAACTATCCCATGGACCCCTGCCCCTTCGGCGCTCCTTATAATTGCACCAAGGTTCCTCGGATCATCTATCCCATCGATTATTAAAATGAAGGGCATCTCATCCCTGCATTTTGCCGCCTCCAATATATCTTCAACTGTTACATACTCCTTTGGTGAGACACTACCGATAGCACCTTGGTGTTTTTTATGCTGAACCATCCTGTCGAGGACATCCCTCGGCTCATAATAGATTGTGGCACCCAGTCTTTTAGCCAGAAGGACGATCTCATCTATATCTTTATCCCTTCTCCCCTTAAGCAGATAGATCTTGTTAAATCTCCTTCCACCTGACCTCAATGCCTCAAGGAGCGGATTAATACCATATATCAAACCTTCACCGTTCATCACCGGACCTTCCAACGTGTACCTCCGGGATAATCCTCCAGGACGATGCCCCTTTCCCCCAAATCTGTCCTTATCTTATCTGACTTTTCCCAGTCCCCCTTGGACCTCGCTTCATTTCTTTCCCTGATGAACCCTTCTATCTCCTCAGGTAAAAGGGAGATGCCCCTCTTCTTTTCTTCAAGATATTGGGCTGAACCTTTGTTAAAAACCCCCAGGACAGAACCGATTGTCCTGAAATCCTCCCTGAAACCACAAAGAATGGCGGCGGTTTCTTTCGGATCCCTCCTCCCTGATTCTGCATCGTCCAACATACGGTTGGCTTCTTTTATGGCATAAAAGACCGAGCCGATAACCGAGGCTGTATTAAAGTCATCATCCATGTCGGTCTCAAATTTATCCCTGAGTATGTGCTCTACGCTTTCACCTTTAACCTCAACACTAATGAGGTAGCTCTCGATCCTCTCAAGGGTCGCATAAAACCTCTCCAGTGCTGCATTAGCCTCCTTCAGTACATCAGGACTATAATCTATGGGAGACCTGTACTGGCTTGAAAGGAGGAAAAGCCTTACAGCCTCGGCCGGGCAGGCATGCAGAATATCCCTGATGTTAAGGATATTTCCCAGGGATTTACTCATCTTCTCCTTTTGGATATTGACAAAACCATTATGGAGCCAGTACCTGACAAAAGGCCTTCCTGTTGCGGCCTCAGACTGTGCAATCTCATTTTCATGATGCGGGAATATAAGGTCCCTTCCGCCCCCGTGGATGTCAATGGTCTCCCCAAGATATTTCCGGCTCATGGCCGAGCACTCTATGTGCCACCCCGGTCGTCCTTTTCCCCAGGGACTATCCCACGAAGGTTCTCCCTCTTTGCTCGCCTTCCAGAGGGCAAAATCAAGCGGATCTCTCTTTCTCTCATCCACTTCAACCCTGGCCCCGGCCTCAAGTTCCTCAATATTTTTGCCTGAAAGCCTTCCGTATCCATCAAACTTCCTTACAGAATAATAGACATCACCATCGATAATATAGGCACAGTTCTTATCTAGCAAGGCCTGGATCACACCCAGGATCTCAGGGATCGTTTCTGTCGCCTTTGGCCTGTATGTCGGAACCTCAACTCCCAGACCCTCCATATCCTCATCAAAGGCCTTTATATACCGCTCAGCTATCTCCTGTGATGATACGCCTTCCCTGTTGGCACGATTTATTATCTTATCATCAATGTCGGTATAATTCCTTGTGTAGAAGACCTCATATCCCCTGTATTTAAGATAGCGGTAGATCACATCAAAGGCAACGGCACTCCTGGCATGCCCCAGATGGCTTAAGTCATAAACTGTAGGCCCGCACACATACATCCTGATCTTCCCGGAATCAGGCATGAACTCCTCTTTCCTGCCGATCAATGTATTATAGACCCTTAGCACTTCAACCCCCCGCTATCAGGCACGCATAAAATCAGGCCTGTGGTGCCAGACTATGTAGATTATTGTCCCCAGTATTCCCATGCCTATCAATATATCAAACTTATGGAAATAGCCCTCAAGCATATGCCAGTTTTCCCCAAGGACGGCCCCGATATATGCAAGCCCAAAACACCATGGGATAGATCCGAGGAAGGTATATACTGCAAATCTAAGGACATTCATTCTGGCTACGCCAGCCGGCAGGGATATAAAGGTGCGCACAACAGGAAGGAGCCTGGAAAAGAATATAATAAGCTCTCCGTACCTTGAGAACCATCCCTCTGCCCTTTCTAGGTCTCTCCTGGAAATAAGCAGATATCTTCCGTACCTCTCAATCCACGGCCGCCCGCCATATTTGCCGGCCATATAAGCAGCCATAGATCCCACAAGACATCCGAAGGCGCCGCTTAACGCGACTAATACCAGGTTAAAATCTCCCCTCCCTGCAAGATAGCCTGCAAAGGGCATGATGATCTCGCTTGGCAGCGGGATAGAGGCCGATTCAATAGCCATCATGACAATAATCCCCGCATATCCGAAGCTTGATATAGAAAAAAGAATAAAGAGACTTATCTTAGTTATTATTGCGCCTATCACTATCCTCCTCCTTTTTCCACGCAAAGGCCCCTATCAACGGGACAAATATACAGCTTGTCAGGTCTGTGAATACAATCCCTCCCCCCATTTTAACGCCCTTCTTCAAGACCTGGGAAGATCGATCCCCTACAGGGATTATGATCCTGCCGCCCTCTTTTAGTTGCTCAATATAAGCCTGAGGTATAGCCGGCGCCCCGGCAGTTACTATTATCGCGTCAAAGGGCGCCTCATCAGGCCAACCATAGGTACCGTCAAAGACCTTTATTACAATATTCAGATAGTTGAGTCCGTCCAAGATCATCCTGGCCCTGTGGGCAAGGACCTTTATCCTTTCAATTGAATAGACCTTTGCCGCAAGTTCGGCAAGTATAGCCGTCTGGTAGCCTGATCCTGTTCCTATTTCAAGTACCCTCTCCGTTCCGGTTAACTCTAAGGCCTCGGTCATCAATGCAACCATGTAGGGCTGAGATATGGACTGTCTCTCGCCTATTGGGAGGGCATGATCACCATATGCCCTGTCCCAAAAAGCCTCCTCGATAAAAATATGCCTTGGTACCTTTCCTATGGCATCCAGGATGCGCTTATCCATGATACCCCTTGGGATGAGCTGTTCATCTACCATCCTCTTGCGGGCTCTTTCGTAATTAATAGACACCAGCCTTCTTTAAGATCGACCTTGCCGCTACAATACCGGAGACAGATGCCTGCATAAGGCCCCTTGTTATCCCTGCCCCGTCACCTATAGCAAAGAGGTTCTTCACCTGGGTCTCAAGTGCCCTGGTAAGCAATATCCTCATGGAATAGAACTTTACCTCTACCCCGTATAAGAGGGTATGCCTTGAATTTACGCCGGGGGCTATCTTATCCAATGCCTCCAGCATCTCCATAATATCACACAGATACCTATAAGGAATTACAAAGCTGAGATCTCCCGGGGTAGCGCCTTCAAGGGTAGGGCTTATTATCCCCTTCCTGATCCTTTCCGTTGTAGATCTCCTGCCATGCATAAGATCGCCCAGTCTCTGGACAATCACCCCTCCGCCAAGGAGGTTTGCAAGCCTGGCTATATATTGCCCATACTCAATAGGCTCATGGAAGGGCTCTGTAAATAAGGTGCTTACAAGGATGGCAAAGTTTGTATTCTCGGTCCTTTTATTGGAATAGCTGTGGCCGTTAACCGTAAACATCCCACGGCTCGATTCCCTTATGACCTCGCCATAGGGATTCATGCAGAATGTACGGACCTGATCATCAAACCTCTTTGAATAAAAAACAAATTTTGATTCGTATACCACATCAGTAATGTCCTTCATCACAGAGGCAGGCACTTCAACTCTTACTCCGATGTCTACAGGGTTTATCAGTGTGGTCAGATTCAAACTCTTAGCTACCCGCCCAAGCCACTCCGCGCCGCCTCTTCCCGGCGCCATAATGACATATTTGCCATGGATCTCTGACCCATCTCCCGTCCTGATTCCGGTTACCTTTTCCCCATCCACCAGTATCTCTTCCGCACAGGTATCTAGTCTTATCTCAACCTTACCCGTTAATTCATCCCTGATCTTCTTAAGTACCGGAACACACAGATCTGTACCAAGATGCCTGATCTTAAATGGTATCAGCTTAAGATCATATCTGGCGGCAGCCTCTGCAATCTTCCCTATCTCATCCCTCTTTGTCCCATGGAGTTCCTTCGGGGCCCCGAATCTCAGATACAGACTGTCAACATAGTCTATCAGGTTGAGGAGTTCCATCTCCTCCATGTATTCATTAAGGCATCCTCCGACCTCAGGGGTAAGGTTTAATTTGCCGTCTGAAAATGCGCCTGCACCGCCCCATCCGGAGAGATATGAATCCATGACACTCTCTTTTGAGGCGGATCTTTGTGCAACCCTGGAATCAAGATCAGCGCCCTTATCCAGAAGAAGTATACGCATTCCAGGGGCATGCTGAGCCAGTTCAAGCGCCGCAAAGATCCCGGCCGGGCCGGTTCCTGCTATTATTACATCGAACTTCTCTGTTTTATAGGGGCTCACGTCGCCCCCTCCCTGCCCGCGCGGCAGGCAGGCACGGGCAAATCCGGTTGTAGGGGCGAGGCGGCGCCTCGCCCCTACAACTTTGTTCGCCAGGTAGATACCTAGATGCTTGCCCGTGGGTATCTATTTTCTCCCCCTTTTTATATTCATACTCAATTCCCCCTCCCACTCTTTTAACCTCTTTATTGATGAATAATCTGTAAGATCAAGGTGTATCGGCGTTATTGATATCATGGACTCTTCTATTGCAATATTATCCGTATCTTTCCTCTCCTCCCATTTAACGCTGTTACTCCCGATCCAGTAGTATTTCTTCCCTCTCGGATCCACCTTTTCAACTATCATGTTCTGGTCGTATATCCTCTTTCCAAGTGACGTCAACCTTACCCCCTTTATTCCGCTCCACGGAAGGTTAGGCACATTCACATTCAGGAATGTCCCCTTCGAAAGTCCATGCCATATTATGAGCTTCGCAAGGTGCAGGGCAAATTCTGCCGCCACATCAAACTGGAAGTCGTCGTCGGCAACCTGTGATATGGCAAAGGATGGAATTCCTAATAATGTACCTTCCATGGCGGCCGATACTGTCCCTGAGTAGGTAATATCATCTCCGAGGTTTCCTCCTTTGTTGATACCGGAAACAATAAGGTCGGGCCTTTTCCCCATAATATTGTTCACGCCAAGCGTTATGCAATCGGTAGGGGTCCCGTTAAGACTGAAAATCTTCTCCCCTATCTTATCGATGCGCAAAGGCTTATGAAGCGTAAGGGAATGCCCGGCAGCGGTCCTCTCCCTGTCCGGGGCAACTATACATACATCTCCGAGGGACATCAGATGGTTTGCAAGGATATGAAGCCCTTTTGAATGGACCCCATCGTCATTTGCAACCAGGATCTTTATGTCTTTATTTTTCTTCATATTAAACTAAAATAAAAAAGCTGCATATGCAGCCCTCTTTTTTTATTTTAGCTAAAAAGCCTATATCTTACAAGGAAATTTATCTATTATCGGGGCTTGCGTCGCCCCCTCCACCGGCAAAGCCGGATGGAGCCTCCCCCTCAACGCTCGCCTTGCTCGCTGAGTAGATCCCCACGGCCGGTTACTCCATATCCCTTATCCTTGAAAAGCCCTACAGTAGAAACACGGATGTTTATGATATGCCATCTACTACTTATCACTTCGGCGTTTCGTAATATGATTATCTTATCAACGGCCCGCCATTTCGTAACATTACCCTCTTTATTACCCTCTTTTAGAGATATTACCCCTTTTCCTCCAAAGCGCCCCCGGCCCCCGGCCAAGGCACTCTACTTCTTTACGCCCCTGAAATTCCCGGAGCACCACGCGAATCATATCCCTGCTGACACCAGGGCATGCCCGTTCAAGATCAGACAGGGAGAATTCACCTGTAAATGAATCAATGGCAGATTTGACGAGTTCGGTCTTAGCGCCTTTCGGCGTTCTCAATTGTCCGACACGATCCTCGAATTCACGATAGGCAGTCTTAAGGATGAAAAAAAGGTAGTTTATGTATGGCCAGGGGTCGTGCTTCCGTTCGTGCCAGCCCTGTGAACTTTGTTCCAGCGTTTCATAATAGCGGTCTTTACTCTGCTCTATAATCCTCTCTATGCTGATATACCTTCCCGCCTCATAGCCGAGATGATACAACTGAAGCAGAAGCAAGAGTCTTGATACCCTACCATTGCCATCCCTGAATGGATGGATACAGAGGAAATCAAGATTGAATCCTGCCAATGCGACCAAAGGATGTACCCATCTTTCACACAGGCACTGACCCCATAGTTCAATAAGTTCTGCCATGTATGCAGGGGTTTTTGCCGGGGAGACCGTCCTGAATCGCACACGGGATGTCCCATCAGGGTATTTTTTAATAATGTCGCTGTCTTTTTCCTTGTGCTGCCCTGCATCCCCAATGCCACCCTTTGTCAGTTTATGCAGCCTCAGAATAGTATCCTCCGATACCGGCAATTTTGCGCCCTGTTCGTGAATCGTCTTAAGGGCATTGCGATAGCCTCTTACTTCCTCTTCATCGCGGCTACGCAGGTGCGACTTGCCAAGCACAATGGTACGGATACGGGTCTGATCAACGGTCACGCCTTCTATACGGTTTGATGAAACCACGCTCTCTATGAGTGCATGTTCCCGCAAAACCTTAAGCCTCTGCGGCGCCTGTCTGGTAAAGAGTTCCTGTTTACCGCGGGCTTCGCCGAGGTCGGCCAGATACCATGATGCGATCGCTGGTATGTTTTCGGGCTTATTCGAGAATTGCCGCAGCGTTATCATTGCTGGTCTCTCCCATACGGATGACTTCCTCTTGTGGGCCTCATTGCCTGTAACTAATAAAAAATTTGTATATTATATTCCTATTTATCCAGAAATGTTAAGCGAAAAAAATAGCTTCTCAGAAGAGAGACTATTAAGGCCGAATTTGTTGGAAGGTCTATGAAACCGGCTAAGCAGACTCAGGGAATTATTCTGGTCGGGGCGACTGGATTTGAACCAGCGACCACTCGCACCCCAAGCGAGTGCGCTACCGGGCTGCGCTACGCCCCGACTCTTCCTTAAATAAAATATTATAATTAGGAGTGATTTTTAGGAGGATATCCCATTTAGAATGTCTTTGAGCTCCCTCTTTAGTCTCTTAACAAGCCCTCTATCTTCTTTATCAGATCTATTACCCAAAAGCCTCCTCTTAACCCCTTCAATCGTATATCTTTCCTTGTAAAGCATATCTTTAATATTAAGAATGATCTCTATATCCTTCTTCTGGTATAACCTCCACCCGCCCCTGTTCTTCCTTGGAGAAAGGGTCGGAAACTCTGACTCCCAGTATCTTAGGACATAAGGCTTAACACCGGTCATACGGCTGACCTCACTTATCCTGTAAAAAAGCTTACCATCTGATGAAACCTTATTGCTCAAGCCCTCTGGCAATCCCCTCTTGTCCGTTGACATAGCCCTTAAAAACATGGCTTGCCCTGAATGTAACAACCTTCCTCGGTGTTATCCCTATCTCCTCCCCGGTTCTGGGATTCCTTCCTTTCCTTGGCCGCTTGTTCCTTACGATAAAATTCCCAAACCTCGCTATCTTTACCTGCTCACCACTCTTCAGTCTTGCCTTAATCGTATCAAGGACCAGATCAATAATCTCCTCTGCATCTCTCTTTGAGATGCCTACCTTTTCACTAACCTCGCCGGCTATATCAGCCTTTCGCATCAGGATTTCCTCTCTTTATTGAATTTACCAAATGCCTATAAAATACAATAGGCTTCCCATAATGTCAAGGGATGGGCCTGCATGATTAGTTAAAGATCCCATCTGGCCTGGCCTCCCCTATAGTTACCTTAATATCCCTGACCTCTTTATTCCTTATAAGATCCAGATTCATAGGCTCTCCAATCGCATATCCCTCCACAATATTCTTGAACTGACTGATACTGTTTAACCTGTTCTTATTCAGACCGACTATAATATCTCCAGCCATGATCCCTGCCCTCTGAGCAGGACTGTCATCTAATACGCTCTTTACTAACAAACCCGTCCTCTTGATCTGATATCCTATCCCAACGGCATCAAGTGATATTGATTTGATACCTATCCCGATCCATCCCTTCTTTATCTTGCCATTGAATACAAGTCCCTCAATAAGTGCGCTGGCACTATTTATCGGGGTGGCAAACCCTATTCCCTGCCCCGAGGAGATAATCGCGGTATTAATCCCGATTACTTCCCCTTTAATATTAAGAAGGGGCCCTCCGCTGTTGCCGAAGTTTATTGACGCATCGGTCTGGATATAGTCTTCATTGTCTATCAAGCCAAGATTAGACCTTCCCGTTGCGCTGATCACACCAAAGGTTACCGTCCTGTCAAGACCAAATGGATTCCCTATTGCAATGGCCCATTCCCCTGCCTCCAGTTTACTCGAGTCCCCGAAAGTTACTGTAGGGAATCTTTCTTCTGATGTGATCTTAAGTACAGCCAGATCTGTCTTTGTGTCTTTACCTATGACCTTCCCTTCAAACTCCCTCTTGTCGGCAAGCCGTACATTAATCTTATCCGACTCGGCAATGACATGGTTATTTGTCAGGATATATCCGTCGCTCTTAACGATAAACCCGGATCCGAGGCTCTTCTCTCTATATTCAATATCCGGTAATGTACCAAAGGGATTAAAAGTGAAAAGATCATAGAAAAAATTCTCGCTCCCTTTTTTCTGATTAACTTCAGAATTCCTGACTGCCTGTATTGTGCTGATATTAACTACAGCGGGCATGGCTGACCTGGCTGCCTTGACAAAGGCCGCCTCAACCAATACAAGATCCATCGCAGGGGCCCCTTCATTCTCCTCCTGTAATTTGAGACCAGGCCCCATTTCATCAAGCGATACCCTAGATATCTGCTCCTCCTTCTCGCATGAGAGCGATATAAAGGATATAAATGCAAGTATGTAAAAAATCTTATTAATGGCTCTGAAGATTTCCATCCAAGATCTCTGTTATAACCGGTATAAAATCAGGGTTTCCCTCAGCCCTTTTATTGCAAGCCCTTATAATGAGAAAGGAGGCAATTAAAAAAACAATAGCAAAGGCCGCCTCAGATAACTCCTGGTTTATAGTAAAATTGAGACCTATCGCAACCCACTTTCCTGTGATGGCTCCTATAAAAAGAGATATTAACGGGACAAGGTAGATAATAATTGATGCATATATAACAGACCCGGATGACAGGGTGATCTTAACCCTCTGTCCAATCTTTGCATTGACAGGATTTCTTACCTTTATGATCATATCCTTTTCGCTCGCACTATGACAGCTCCTTGATACAGTGCAACTGCTGCACATACCGCTTCGATGTGCCTTCACCACCGCCTTGCCGTCAACCAGGTCAACTATTATCCCCTCTTCCTCTAGCATGATTTTTCCGGCTTTTTCTTTTTGCCCTTGAGCAGTTTATACTCTATGCTGTCAACAAGCGCCTGCCAGCTCGCCTCTATGATATTCTCAGATACACCGACTGTACCCCATTTCCCCTCCATATCACCGGATTCAATCAGTACCCTCACCTTAGATCCCGTGCCTTTATTTGCGGCAAGCACCCTCACCTTATAGTCCAATAGTTTTACATCCGCCAGATCGGGATAAAACTTCTCCAGGGCCTTCCTTAAGGCATTATCAAGGGCATTTACAGGGCCGTTTCCAACTGCCGCAGTATGCTCGACTGCCCCCCCAACCTTTACCATAATGGTAGCCTCGGATATAGGATCTTCATCCTCCCTCCTCTTCTCTACTATTACGCGGAAACCTACCAGATCAAAAGACCTCTTATGTCCTGCAATTGCCCTCTTCATCAGGAGCTCCAGGGATCCGTCTGCCCCTTCAAACTGATAACCCTGGCTTTCAAGGCCCTTTAGCTTATGGAGGATCGAGGCAACCTCAGGGCCTTCCTTTTCTAACAATATGTTGTACTCCTCACCCTTTTTAAGGAGGCTGCTCCTGCCCGCATAGTCAGAGATCAGGATCCTTCTGCTGTTACCAACAAGCTCAGGTGGAATATGCTCGTATGTAACAGGGTTCTTCCCCACTGCATCAATGTGCACCCCTGCCTTATGCGCAAAGGCAGATTCACCCACATAGGGCTGGTGTTTTTGGTGGGGGAGATTTGCTATCTCGTTCACAAAATGGGACACCTCTTTTATATGTCTCAACTTTTCATCCGATATACAGTCTATATTCATCTTGAACTTGAGGTCAGGGATTATTGATGAGAGATTTGCATTTCCGCACCTCTCCCCGAAACCGTTGATCGTCCCATGCACCTGGGAGGCGCCCTTTCTGACCGCAACAAGTGTATTTGCCACTGCCATATCTGAATCATTATGCGCATGTATCCCGATCGGACACCTAAGTTCATTCCGGACCTTTTCAAATACCTCCTCTACATACCAGGGCATAGTGCCGCCATTGGTATCACAGAGTATTATGGTATCTGCGCCTGCGGCCTCTGCTGACAATAGCGTCTTAATTGCATATTCCGGATTGGACCTGTAGCCGTCAAAGAAATGTTCTGCGTCGTAGAAGACCTTTCTCTTCTTTGATTTAAGATAGGAGACAGAATCTGAAATAAGTTCCAGGTTCTTCTTGAGGGAGATCCTTAGGGCATCTGAGATATGCAGGTCCCAGCTCTTGCCGAATATGGTAATTACCTCGGTCTTAGCATCAAGGAGGGACCTTGTGACAGGATCATTCTCAATCCTGTTTGTTGCCCTTCTTGTTGAACCAAAGGCCACTACCTTTGATGTCTTCAGGTCGAGCCTCTTTATCTCCCTGAAGAACTCAATATCCTTTGGATTTGAACCTGGCCAGCCGCCTTCAATATAGTGGACGCCCAGATCGTCCAGTCTCTGGGAGATCCTTAATTTATCCTCAACAGAGAAGGAGACATCCTCAGCCTGTGCCCCATCCCTGAGGGTTGTATCATAGATCTCAACGCGATACATAAACTACCCCCGATCATCTCCCGAGCTCAAATGAATCATGGAGCGCCCTGACCGCAAGTTCAGTATATCTTGAGTCGATTATACAGGATATCTTTATCTCTGATGTCGATATCATCATTATATTTATCCCCTCCTTTGCAAGCGTGCCAAACATCTTGGCTGCGACACCGGAATGGGATCTCATGCCGACACCTATAATGGAGACCTTGCTGACCTCGTCCTTTACCTCAACCCCCTTTGCCCCGATACCCGCTATCATCTCCTTCACAATCTTCACCGCCTTATCCATATCTGTTCCCGGTACGGTAAAAGAGATGTCTGTGAGACCCCCCTGCCCTGTATTCTGTATGATCATATCAATTACGATATTCTCATTTGCTACAGTACCGAAGATCTTGTAGGCTATACCCGGTTTATCCGGTACACCGATAATTGTGATCCTGGCCTGGTTTTTGTCATAGGTAACACCAGACACTGACACCTGCTCCATATCCTTTTCCTCCCTGGTAACGAGCGTTCCGGAATTTTCATTAAAACTTGATCTTACCCCAACGGGGACATTATGCTTCATGGCAAATTCAACTGCCCTGGTTTGAAGTACCTTGGCACCCAGGCTTGCCATCTCCAGCATCTCCTCGTAGGAGATCTTCTTTATCTTCTTTGCAGATGGGACTATATTCGGATCCGTTGTATATACCCCGTCAACATCTGTGTATATGTCGCAGAGATCCGCCTTTAACGCAACTGCAAGGGCTACAGCAGTTGTATCCGATCCACCGCGGCCAAGGGTTGTCACATCAGACTTCTCATCTATACCCTGGAATCCTGCCACAATGGGGATAATACCCTCTGTAAGGGCTTCAAGGACCCGCTCTGCGGTTATCCTCTCTATCCTGGCCTTTGTATGGGCACTGTCAGTAATAATCCCCACCTGTCTTCCCGTGTATGACCTTGCCTTATAACCCATATCCTGCAATGCCATAGCAAGAAGTGCTATTGTCACCCGCTCCCCTGTGGAGAGGAGCATGTCCATCTCCCTTTCATCCGGATCGGAAGATACCTGGCCGGCAAGGGAGATCAGCCTGTTGGTCTCACCCCCCATGGCAGAGACCACAACCACAACATCATCGCCGCCATCCTTTGTCCTTGCGACACGCCGCGCAACATTCTTTATCCTTTCAGGATCACCAACAGATGTACCGCCAAATTTCTGGACAATAAGCGCCATCTAATCTCTCCTATTACAGGGGCTTGCGTCGCCCCCTCCACCGGCAAAGCCGGATGGAGCCTCCCCCTCAACGCTCGCTTTGCTCGCTGTTTAGAAGATTCAGAATCCAGACTTTTCTCCTGACTCCTGACTTCTGACTCCTGACTCCCGCTTTCATTTATAGGGGCTTGCGTCGCCCCCTCCACCGGCAAAGCCGGATGGAGCCTCCCCCTCAACGCTCGCTTTGCTCGCTGGGTAGATACCCACGGGTAAAGCCCGTGGGCATCTACTTTCTGCCAAGGAAAAAGTCCATTAATCTATAGCCCGGATCAATAAGAATCCTGGACTCCCCGGCATTCCTTTCATTAAATTCCTGATCCGACTTATTGGACATCTTATTATCATAAATCAGGACAGGCACCGGATCAGAGGTATGGCTCCTTTTTGAAACAGGTGTCCTGTGATCACATGTAACCATTATCCTGTAATCTTCTATATCTCTTAGTCCGTCAATGAGGGTACCAACAACCAGACTGTCGATAGCCTCCAATGCCTTTATCTTTGCCTTAATGTCACCTGCGTGACCTGCTTCATCAGGCGCCTCAATATGTATGTAGACCAGATCCTTTTTCCTGATCTCCGAGAGGGCATATTCTGCCTTCCCTTTATAGTTTGTATCAAGGTATCCTGTAGCCCCTGGCACTGATACAATATCGAATCCGGCATACCTTCCGAGCCCTTTGATCAGATCAACAGCAGAGATCATTGATCCCGAGAGGTGATATTTCTCGTCAAACCGCGGCATCTTTGGTGCCTTTCCCTGCCCCCAAAGCCAGATACAGTTGGCAGGGGCCTTGCCGCCTGCTATCCTATCTTCATTTATGGGGTTTGTCTTCAACACATCTATGGAGGCATCCATCAGATCGTTAAGAAGCTCATCCCCATCTCCCTGAGGGAGGTGGGCCCCTATCTTTTCGTCAAGAATATCATGCGGCGGCGTAGTTTTAACCTTAAACTTTCCGTCCTCCCAAACCATCAGGTGTCTGTAACTCACTCCGGGATAGAATTGCATCACCTCACTCCCGAGCCTGTCATTTATCTCATATATAAGTTCCTTTGCCTCTTCTGTACTTATATGGCCCGCGCTATAATCACCCATTATAAGATTAGGCTTAAGCCTCCTGATATCGTAGCCCCCGTCATGGTTTTTCAGGGAGACAAAGTTGCACCTGTAGGCAACGTCATAGGGTTCTAATGTGACCCCCATTCCGGCGGCCTCAAGGGGTGAGCGGCCGGTATAATAGAGGTGTGGATCATAGCCAAGAATGGCAAGGTTTGTTACGTCAGATCCGGGCGGAAACTTATCGACCACAGTCCTTACCATGCCGATCATTCCATTCTTTGCGAGGTAATCCATGTTAGGTATCCTGGCAACCTCCATTGGGGTCTTCATCCCTATCTCCTGGATCTGATAATCGGCCATACCGTCTGCAATCAGGATAATATATTTCATGTTATATGCCTTCTCCGATTATTAATAGCCTAAAACCTTGATTACCTCATCCACCTCTGCGCGGATCGTAATAGGTTTCTGCGAGACGCCAAGCGCCGCGTCGGTATCTTTTAATCCATTCCCTGTCAGGGTGCAGACCACCACATCATCCTCCTTAAATAAACCCTGCTTGTTCTTCTTAATTACCCCTGCCACCGAGACAGCAGACGCAGGTTCGCAGAATAGACCTTCAAGTCCGGCAACCATCCTGTAGGCCTCCATTATTTCATCATCCGTGACCAGATCTATCTCCCCGCCGGATTCTGCCGCAGCCGCAACAGCGGGTTTCCAGCTTGCAGGATTTCCTATCCTTATTGCCGTTGCAATAGTTTGAGGTTTCTTAACGGGGTGACCCAATACTATCGGGGCTGCCCCTGCGGCCTGAAACCCCATCATTCTGGGAAGGGTCCTGATCCTCCCCTTTTCCAGATATTCCTTATACCCCTTTCAATATGCCGTAATATTACCGGCATTCCCAACAGGCATAAAATGATAATCGGGAGGATATTCAAGCTGATCACATACCTCAAAGGCAGCGGATTTCTGGCCTTCTATCCTGTAAGGATTCACGGAGTTTACGAGTGTAATCTTATATCTGCCGGATATCTCCTGTACTATCTCCAGTGCATCATCAAAGTTACCCTGCACCTGGATCACCGTTGCCCTGTGCACCATAGCCTGGGCAAGTTTACCAATAGCGATCTTTCCCTCCGGTATCAGGACATAGACCTTTATCCCTCCCCTGGCCCCATAGGCCGCGGCTGAGGCGGAGGTATTCCCAGTGGACGCGCAGATCACGGCGTTAGACCCCTCTTCTATTGCCTTTGAGATCGCCATGGTCATGCCCCTGTCCTTGAATGAACCCGTAGGGTTTGCACCTTCATATTTCAGGTATAAATCTATCCTCGGATTTATTGCCTTTGCCAGGTTCCTGGATTTTACAAGGGGGGTATTCCCCTCATTGAGCGTTATTATCGGTGTCTTGTCTGTAACAGGCAAGAATTCCCTGTATTCCCTTATGATCCCGCGCCAGACCATTATATCTCCTCGCCCTCAACCCTGATAACGAGGCTCTTCTCTGATATGTATGGCATCCCGTCAATCTCCGTCAAGGCAGTCCTGATATCCTTCTCATTTGCCCTGTGTGACATCATTACTACAGGAACAGAACCTCCTTCTTTCCTCCCCTTCTGCGATACCCTTGAGATACTGATATTATTCTTCCCGAGCACACCGGATATATTGGATAATACACCAGGGCTGTCCATTGCCATAAACCGGATATAGTAGATCGAACTTATCTCCTCAATCCTCTTTACCCTTAATGCCTTCCGGTTTTCAGATTTATAGGATGTAACAGGAACCCTGCATGGTGACCCGCTTATTATATTCCTGCCTATATCTATTATGTCGCTCACAACCGCACTTCCAGTGGGAAGCTCACCTGCACCCTTTCCGTAGAGCATCGTTTCGCCGGCCGCATCCCCTACTATATATACCGCATTATATACCCCGTTAACCTTGGCCAGCAGATAGTCATCAGGGATCATGGTAGGATGCACCCTTGCATCTATTTCTCCATCAGCGATCTTTGCTATGGCAAGTGACTTTATCCTGTATCCGAATTCTCTTGCATATTCTATGTCAAGGGGCGTTATATGTCCTATGCCTTCGACGTATATATCCTTCACCGAAACAGGGGTGCCGAAGGCAAGGTTTACCAGGATAGACAGTTTATGGGCTGCATCTATTCCCTCAATATCCAGCGTCGGATCCGCCTCTGCGTAACCGGCCTCCTTTGCCTCAGAAAGCACGCCTGAAAAAGGCCTCCCCTCCTCTGTCATCTTTGTAAGTATATAGTTGGAAGTACCATTTATTATCCCGAATATAGATTCTATCCTGTTGGCATCAAATCCTTCCTTTAATGCCTTTATTACAGGTATCCCCCCGCCTACAGATCCTTCAAATCCAAGATCTACCCCGGCATCCTCTGCTGCCCGGTAGATCTCTTCACCGTGGTCCGCCAGGAGGGCCTTATTTGCAGTTACAATATGCTTCCCCCTGCTGATTGCCTCAAGTATATATCCTTTGGCTTGGTTGATCCCGCCGATCAATTCAACAATGATGTCAATATCGGGGTTTATAATCAGATCCATCGGGTCCTTTGTAAGGAGTTTCCTGTCAATCCTTATGCCCCTGTCACGGTCAAGATCCTTATCGGCAATAGCTGCTATCTCAACAGGAAGGCCAAGCCTCCTCCTGATGGTCTCCCTATTATTAATAATGACCTTTACCACCCCGGTACCGACTGTCCCGAACCCGAGTATGCCTACCTTTATGCTATCCTTCATGTTTCTTAAGCGCCATCTTTATCCCCGCAATGGCCTGCCTCGTCCTGTATTCATTTTCAACAAGGGCAAACCTCACATGGTCATCACCATATTCCCCGAAACCGGCCCCTGGAGATACCGCCACCTTAGCCTCCGACAAGAGAAGTTTTGAAAACTCCAAAGAGCCCATTCCTTTAAAGATATCAGGGATCCTTGCCCAGACAAACATCGTGGCAACCGGTTTATCCACCTTCCAGCCAATACGATTTAAGCCATTAACCAGTATATCGCGCCTCTTTCTGTACCTCTCCCTGATCTCCTCTACGCAATCCTGAGGACCATTCAGCGCTATTATGCCGGCTATCTGGATCGGCTGAAATATCCCATAATCGAGATAACTCTTTATCTTTGTCAGGGCGCCTATTACTTCTTTATTCCCTACACAGAAACCGACCCTCCAGCCCGGCATATTGTAGCTCTTGGAGAGGGTATAAAATTCAACGCCAACTTTTTTAGCCTCAGGGACCTGAAGAAAACTCGGAACCTTGTAACCATCAAATGACAGGTCAGCATAGGCAAGATCGTGTACTACAATAAGCTTATTCTCCAGGGCAAATTCAGTAATCTTCTTAAAGAATCCCGGATCAACAACCATCGTCGTCGGGTTGTGCGGAAAATTTATGATCAGCATCTTGGGCCTCGGCCATGTCTGCCTGTAGGCCTTGGTCATGTCATCAAAGAAGTCGCTCTCCTCCCTGAGAGGTATACTCCTTACCTCTCCTCCTGCGATTATGACGCTATACGGGTGAATGGGATAGGTAGGCGTCGGGACGAGGACTACATCGCCTGGGCTTATAGTCGCCAGGGCAAGGTGTGATATGCCCTCCTTTGATCCGATGGTTATTATTACCTCTGATTCATGGTCTAACTCAACCCCAAAATTCCTCTTATACCAATCTGTTATGGCAAGCCTGAGCTTTGTTATCCCTTTAGATGCCGAATATCTATGATTCCTCGGATTCTTGGCCGCCTCAATTAATTTATCAACGATATGCTTAGGTGTAGGCTGGTCCGGGTTCCCCATCCCAAAATCTATGATATCCTCCCCGCGCCTCCTTGCCTCTATCTTCATGTTGGTTACTATGCTGAAGACATATGGCGGCAGCCTTTTTATCCTCTGAAATTCTTCCACTGAATCTCCCCTTAACCCTACATCACCTTCAACATCATCACTCTATTTTTTATTCTCTCGTCGCAATAAAGATATTATCTATTTGAACCTTATCTTCACCGACATACACAACTCCGCGGCCGATAAGGGACAAATCAGTGATAACACCTCCATAATACCATCCTTCGGTCCGCGCCTCCGGAAGATCCTTTGGTGTGAGATATACACCTTCACGATGATTACCTGCAAAGAATACAACTCTAATGCCAATGGCCAGGTCATTGGAACTTGCTGGTCTAATCTTACAAAATTCGTGACTCCATAGTTTCCGGCTGCCAGAATAGACCAAAAATTCCGCCTCGCCCTTCATTGCAGAAGGAAGTGTCAGCATCTTTCCAGCATTAGCCCATCCTGCACCAGTACCACGACAGCCGACCAGATACTCGTCGGCAGAAAATAAGACCGAAGGCGGCATCTGTCCTCCCATAACAGGTGGTGGGGCAGGCGCAACGGCTGGTTTTTCCGGGGCTGGTTGTGTCCGAACCTCTTCCTTGCGTTCTTCTATTTTTGGGCAGCCAGCCATTGAGGTCCCCTTGATCTCCTGGGCCTCCCCAAATATATAGCTGGCCACATTCTTTGCCAGATCTGATATCAGCTCAGGCTGCATCGCCCGGATCGCCTTAAGGGCTGCCTCATCCACCGTGAGATGCCCCTCTTTTCCAGACCTGGCCACGGCCCCCATGATCTTCTTCCCTTTGGTCTCGATCACCTGAAAGTCGGCACACCAGCGGACATATTTCCAGGTCGGATCCGGGATATCTGCCTTCCAGATTGAAACCTCTCCCTTAATCAGGATATCCGGTTTCTTCGGTCCTTCCTCTATCTCTTCAAATCCGGTGCCTGCTCCTCCTGCAGCAGCCCCCTGCACTGATAGGCCCTCCCGATTCAGCCCCTCGAGGATAGACTTCCTTACCATCTCTGCCTGGCTCCCTGAGACCTCTACTGAAATATTAAAACCCTCCTTCAAGAGTTTCTCTAGTTCATTGGTCACCTTCACTATGCTCGTGGCAGGATCAATCCCCGTCCCCTTTGGATTTACTATGCGTAAATCAGTATTGTATGCCTCCCTGAGCATCAGGGTCTTGATCACCCTCCTTAGATTTTTGATCTTCTCGAGCTTGTCTGTCGTCTTACCCGCCTCAGCCAACTGCTCCCCGGCCTTGGAATCAAGGTTTGTTATCCGCTCCCTGATGGCGGTGGTAGCCTGGGCGCGATCAATTACAGCCAGGGCATAATGGAGATTAGCTTTTTCGTCGAACCAGGTTTCGGCAATCTTGGCATTCTCCAACACCTTGTCCGTTGAGACCTTTGTAAGCTGATCAATACTCACCTGCCTCTCTACCTTGGTCTTCCCCTTCGACTCTGTCTGCAGATACTTCTCCCACTCCTGGGTCTTTCCCGCTATCTCAGCCTTAAAGATCAGGGCTATCTTTGTGTAGGCCTTCTGCTCGGCAGAGTCCCTTGTGTCCCCATCCGCAACACCAATTAGGTATAGTTCTTGCGGGTAGAAGGCGCTTGATCCCTTAATCCAATCCGGCGCCTTGGCTGCCAAGGCCATTCCAGCCTGAACATAAGACAAAAATACCAAAATAGCCACGAACCACACCAGCAGGTTATGTCTTTTCATTCTTAACCCCCTTTGTCTATATTACCTGACAATCCGGTTGCTCATAAACTTTTTTTCTCCGGCCTTTATCAGGATATTATGGAAGACCTTCTGATCAATGACCAACCCATTCCTCGCAATATATTTGACTTGAAGGTCGTATGTCCCGGGAGGAATACCTATCCTAACCACCTGAATCTCATCCGGAAGGGTGCGCCAGCTCCTCTTATCGGCCTGTTCTGTCGCAAAGCCTGCGGCATTTGCCACACCTCCTAAAATCATCCCTGCCAGAGCCCCGCCCTCCTTCTCTGCCTTCTTTTCTATTGTCAAGGCTATTAACTTCTTCACGGCCGCCCTTGCCACTGCCTTGGCCGTGATCCGAAGGATACGATCATCCAGATTCCTCATTGCAATGGCCGTGATATCCTCCATCAAGACGGTCCGTCCTGACACACCAGGCCCCCCACCCTGTGGTGTCAGGGAGACCTCTGCATAGGCCACATCAGACCTTTGAGGGATAAATTTCGGCAAAGCTATCCGGACTACTTGCCCCTGTATGGCCGCAATTCCTCTTGCCGCAGTCTTTACGTCATTATTCTTATTGCCCGTAGCCAACACAATAGCTATAGCCTCAGGACTTAAAGGGATATCAAGAAAGTTGTCCTCCTTCCTTGGCGCCCTCCCATTATAACTGAGGAAGATCAACTCCCCCTGCCCTTTAAGGTCCTTTGCTAAACGCCATTCAATATTTGGAAATTCCTTTTTAATCTCTGACGCCATATCCTGCTGGCCAAGGGCATCGGTAAGTCTCATCACATCCTGGACCACAATGGTTGGAATAGGGGTCTTATAGAGGGCTGCATATTCCTTAAATGTTTCCATAGATTTCCTGTATGAGATCCACGCCTCGTTTAGCTCCTGTTTGCCGCCGGCCTCATAAAGGATTCCGGCCAAATATCTGGCAAAGGCATCCTCCTTGTAGGCGTTCTTCTTGTCGGCATACTTATCATTGATTAAATTGAGCTTCTGGTCGACCTTCCTGGCCTCTACAAGAGCATTATTGGTATCCCCAAGGTACATATAGTTCAGGGCCCTTACCATATTGATCATTACCTTCTCGAAGTCCTCGCCTTCATAGGGAAGGAGATTGTCGTTTGTCAAAAAAGCCGCCGCCTCGGTGGTAACCCTTTTGGTAAATAGATCCTCTATCCTCTGTTCAGCGTCTTCCAGGATCTGATTGCTCTCTTGATAGCGGCCGGCCAGATGAAGGGTCATTCCCCGATCCATATCGTAGAGGACCTCATTCCGCTCACCATAGCTATCCCTGTTCTTCTGAACCACTGCATCGGCTGAGGCCGCATCTCCCCTAAGGAGATTATCTTCTACGGTCACATAGTGGCTCGTAACAGGACCACAAGCCTGGAGGACAAAAAAGAGGAGCATAAAAAAAAGAGATGACAAAACCAATTTCCTGCTATGCATCGGAGCCTCCTGCAGCATTTTGCTATAATATCCTTCCCTTATACCAATTCGCATTCAACAGGATACCAAGGCGGCGAGGAGGCATGAAGAAGGCTGAGGCTGAGGCTAAGAAGTTCCTAAACCTTAACCTTGACCTCAACCTGTTTTTTCCAGGTAGCCGAATGAAGGCGAATTGGTATTAGCCATCCGGTAACCGCCTGTCCCTCTATCCCCTATCGGGAGTCATGGATTGATATTGTTAAAATCCAAGCCTCTTTCGCTCAATAACCTTTTTTATCTTCTTCTGCCCGCCCCAGACCTTCTTATTATTAGCCATATCGAAGAGTTCCAGATCTATCTGATAGAAGATGGCTTTGATACCCCCGGCCTCATCCGGGATGGAGTTTAATACCCCTTTCAGCATATAATCGGCGCCGGTCTCCTTGCCTGGCCCCTTTTGGGTCTCCTCTGTGGAATGGAGCGCCTGCTCCTTTCGTTCCTCCCTGATCTCTTCCCGTTCACCCTTTGCAGCAACAAATTCCACCTGACCGGAGTTGATCAGTTCCCTCTCAAGATCCTTAATAAAGGTCTGAACATTTATATGCTCTGTGCTTCGATTTACAACGGTACCCACGATTACTGTCGGGGGTTTCCCGCTTCCCTTTGTGAACTTCTCAAGCCAGGGACGGCCTAATGCATCCTTGACCATCTCCTCTGCAACTAATCTGGAGTCGGTATCATTCCACCGGCCGCTTATATCCGTAACAGTCCCTGCCTCTACCCTGGCCACCTGAGGACCTGTGGCACAACCTACTAAAAAGTAAAATCCAACTACGCCTAAAATCAGACCTGATCTCCCTGCCCACATCATCATGGTATCTCCTCCCTTCAAACCCTGATATCCTTTTTCAGGTAAAATAATAATGATAAGACTGTTTAATTATTACAGAGGGACCAGGCCTTGTCAAGGTTATAAAGACTAACCGAATGAGCCGGATCAAGACATTGACATAAGGGGGAACCTATCCTATAATGTAGATAGTTTTGACTGAAATCTCTAATCCGAGGGGCAGATGGAGCCAAAAGAGAATGAAAGGTTGCGGGATCTCGTTAAAGAGCTTGTAAGCATAATCAATTCAGTTTTTTCGGAGAGCAAAGAGATAAAGAATGCCTTAAGAGATTTTGAGGATGAAGGCTATCATGCAGATCTTATCCTCGCATCTATAGCAAAGATATCACCAAAGGATAAGATAGACAAAGAAAAACCCCTTGTATACGAATTTAACAATTTTGATGAAGCCTTTTTAAAGGCCCTCAAGATCAGACTTGATCCGGGAAAGAACAAAGAGCAGGAATAGTCATACCCTTACCTTCCAATTATCACAAACATGCTATATTGACAAGCAGCCCTCTATCTGTTATTTTTACGCCGTGCCGAGATAGCTCAGTAGGTAGAGCAGAGGCCTGAAAAGCCTTGTGTCCGCAGTTCAATTCTGCGTCTCGGCACCATGAAAATTCCTGGCCTTTCAATCTGATCAGGAAAGATCTGTCCCAAGCTCCTTTCTCGCAGCATGGCCTATCGCTGCTTCCGCTTTATAATTCGGATGATCTATTACTAGGTAAACCGGTATTGACGTATCGAGAAAGGCATTTCTTTCTGCCTCATTAAATTTAAACTTTATATAGTGCACCGCAGAGATCTTGTCCTCCTTGCTCCTTCCTTTTTCAAATATCGCAGGTATCTTGATCTTCTCCTCTATCTGGATATAGACTATACCTATCTCATCTATACCCATCAAGCTATCCAGCATCTCCTTTATCCTCTCCTGCTCCTCAATCTCGATAAAAAGTGTGGAACTTAGCTCTCCGTGATCAGGGATCAGGGGATTATAGGCGTCTATCTCCTCCTGTACCCGGATAGGGTCTTTGATCTGTTCGGCCCTTATCATCTCATGTATCTGGTGGATTACCGTCTCCCTATTCTCAAACAGGATCGAGATATAATCTCCAACAAGGAGGCGACGCCCCTTCTTTATCTCCCAGATGCGCCTTCTTGAATCTTCCCTTATCTTTTCATATTCCCCTAAGGGAAGGATATCTTGTGCCCCTATCTTCTCCATAGGCTATCCTGCCCCATTCCCGTAGGCTCTGGAGAATATCTCTACTGGATGGAGGGGTTTTAAGCCTGTTGCCTGCTCTATCTGGAGCCCTGAAAGGGGACAGTCTGTTGAAACCATATCAGGCTTTAACTCTTCAATCTCCCTGAAGAGATTCCTTCCCACCTTGAGCGATAGCTCGAAATACTCCTTCTTCATCCCCCATGACCCATCATGCCCTGAACATCTTTCGATAAGGGTAACCTCTGTATCCGGGATCAGTTTTAACAGTTCCATAGATTTTGCGCCAATATGCTGAACCCTCATATGGCAAGGGATCTGATAGGCTATCCTCCCTGGCGACCATTTAAAATCCTTTATAAGTCTTCCTTCTCTATTAAGCCTTACCAGGTATTCTGCTATATCAAAGGACCGTGAGGCCACAACCCTTGAATCCTCCGAATCGACAAGGAACGGATATTCAAGTTTCAACATATTACTGCAGGTAGGCCCAAGGACTACAATATCATATCCGGCATCTATTGCCTTTCTAAGGCTCCGGATATTGGCATCAGCCTTAATGCGCGCTGATTCAAGATCACCCTCCGAAAAAGAGGGCATACCGCAGCAGACCTGCTCTGGAATAATAACTTCTACGCCATTTCTCTGAAGTAGATCAACTGATGCCGTCCCTATATCCGGGAAGTTATAATCTACCAGGCAGGTATAGAATATAGCGGCCTTGCCATTGACAGCCATCTTCCCATTTGTATCATTCCTGAGCTTATTAAATCTTGCACTGAACCTCTTCTTTCCAAATTCAGGCAGGAGCCGGTCTTTATGTATGCCCAGAAACAACTCCATCAAGATCCTGTTTAGCCTGTTCTTTGTTGCCCAATTGCTAAGGGGAGATACGGCACACCCAACCTTCCCTATCAGATCCGTATTCAACATAGCCCTGTTAACCCAGGAAAGACCCTTCTCTTTGACCATAATCGCCTTGTTTCTCAGCATTAATCTCGGAAAGTCTACATCGAACCTGTGAGGTGGGGTATACGGACAGTGGTCATAACAGAGCTTGCAGTAATAGCAGAGGTCAACTACCTTCTTAACATCAGCATCCCCGATCTTTTCAATCGCTCCGTCTGCGTTATCTATCAGTGTAAAAAGGGCTCCAAAGGAGGGACAGAGATTAAAGCACCTCCTGCAACCATGGCACACATCAAATACCCTGAACGATTCCCTGGCAGCCCTGGCCGCATCCCAGAACTCTTTGGAATTAAGAGGATCCATCGTTCCCCCTCTTGATCATCATCTATCCGTTTATAGGCCTTTTATATTAAAAAGGGGCTGGATGTCCCAGCCCCTTTCCCTAAAAAGATTATATTACTGATAGATTAGAATTTACCAAGGTTATCCAGACCCTTCTGGAACCTGCCGGCATGGGATCTTTCTGCCTTGGCAAGGGTCTCAAACCAGTCTGCTACCTCATCAAGTCCTTCGCTCTTCGCAGTCTTTGCAAACCCAGGATACATCTGGGTATATTCATATGTCTCACCTTCAACGGCAGATTTAAGATTCTGATCCGTGTTCCCGATCGGTACACCCGTAACAGGATCACCTACCTCCTTAAGAAAATCGAGATGGCCATGGGCATGCCCTGTCTCTGCCTCCCCCACGTCCCTGAAGAGTCCGCCTATTTCTGGATACCCCTCAATGTCTGCCCTCCTTGCAAAATAGAGATACCTCCTGTTTGCCTGGGATTCACCTGCAAAGGCATTCTTCAGATTTTCATGGGTCTTTGTATCCTTAATCCCTTTAGTAGCCATAGTTTTCCTCCTTATTCCTTTGATGTAACCTCATAGTAATATATCTTGAAATGACCTCCTAGTAACATACTTCATCCATGGCTTGATTATAATACATGGTAATTTTTCTTGTCAAAGAAGATTTTTGGTCAAGGCGGCTCAGGAAAATGCCACCCACCATGAATAATACCTACGCCAGGATCAGATGCTATAAATGCCCCATCCTCGGTTACAGACCCTGTGCCTATAGATACCCATTGACCTAAGTCATGATCGAATGAATATAGGTTTACGATTTTTCCAGGCGGATATCCATATACATTAGGATATACGATAGGTGCTGGTGGATCGAAGGATACGTCTTCTGGCTGTATTGTAATACTATCTTAGGGTACATCCCATTAGGCGGAGGCATGGGGACCCTGTCTTTGTGCACCTGGAAGACAGAGACAGAGCCGGAAGTGCCGCTGTCAAAGCTTGCAGATCCGGCAGGTATGGTAAGGCCAAAGCATCCTCAAGTGACTACTGCTGCAGGAGGACTGAGACATTGTTGGAACTGATGACTGCGTTTGCCGTAGCAATATCAGGGAGGCCATCGGCATTTAGATCAGCCACTGCTACCGAGACGGGGTTAAAATCCATGCCAAAGGATACATGGTCCTGGAAGGTGCCATTGCCAATACCAAGGAGGATAGAGATATCATTAGTTGTACCATTTGCAGTTACGATGTCAGGGATACCATCTAAGTTTAGGTCAGCTACTGCTACTGATTGTGGACTAGTACTACCCACAGCAAAGCGCTGCTGGGCCTGGAAAGTGCCATTGCCAATGCCAAGGAGGATAGAGACGTCACTGGAATTAAGGTTTGCTGTTACGATGTCAAGGATGCCATCCCTGTTCAGATCGGCCACTGCAACAGAAGTTGGGAAAGATCCTACAGCGAAGCGCTGCTGGGCCTGGAAGGTGCCATTGCCGATGCCAATTAGGACTGATACATCATTTGATAATTGATTTGCCGTAACAATGTCGGGGATGCCATCTCGGTTTAGGTCAGATAGAGCCACTGATAGTGGAGTAGTACCCACAGCGAAGCGTTGCTGGGCCTGGAAGGTGCCATTGCCAATGCCAAGTAGGATAGAGACGTTATTGGAATTAAAGTTTGCTGTGACAATGTCGGGGATGCCATCGCCATTTAGGTCTGAAGCTACCACTGAACGTGGGCCAGTACCCACAGCAAAGCGCTGTTGTGCCTGGAAGGTGCCATTGCCAATACCAAGTAAGACCGAAACATCATTGGAGGATCTGTTTGCTATGACAAGGTCAAGGATGCCATCCCTGTTCAGATCAGCCACTGCAACAGAAGTTGGGAAAGATCCTACAGCAAAGCGCTGCTGGGCTTGGAAGTTACCATTACCAATACCAAGGAGGACTGAGACATCACTGGAATTAAGGTTTGCTGTTACGATGTCAAGGATGCCATCCCTGTTCAGATCGGCCGCCGCAACTGAGAAAGGAGATAAGCCTACAGCAAAGCGCTGAAATGTCTGGAAGGTGCCATCACCAATGCCAAGAAGGACAGCAACATCACTGGAGAAGCTGTTTGCTGTGACAATGTCAAGGATGCCATCTAAGTCAAGGTCGGCTGCTATCACTGAACGTAGGCCATTACCCACAGCAAAGCGCTGTTGTGTCCGGAATGTGCCATTGCCATTACCAAGGAGGACAGCAACATCACTGGATGAGAAGTTTGCTGTTACAATGTCAGGGATGCCATCGGCATTTAGGTCAGCAACTGTTACAGATTGGGGGAGTGTGCCTACGGTAAAGCGCTGCTGGGCCTGGAAGGTGCCATTGCCGATGCCAATTAGGACTGATACATCATTTGATAATTGATTTGCCGTAACAATGTCGGGGATGCCATCTCGGTTTAGGTCAGATAGAGC
>JACRHA010000175.1 GCA_016234185.1 Nitrospirota bacterium | reverse complement strand
GCAAGGCACGCCTCGATCTGGTCCAGCCGATCTGGCGCTATCCCTGCAGTTTCTACAATCTCCTTTTTGGGCCTTCCAAGGCCGGTCCTTGCCTTCTGAATGATATCGCCGAATTGGTCTTCAAGGATCATAGGAGTATTGTATTGCCTCCAAGTAAGAGCATAGCACAATTATTCTTTCCAGTCAGGTATTACCACAGACAATATGGCTACCTGAATTAGTGAATTTTAAAGTATAATCATATTATCTGAAAGAGGGCAAATCATGAGTACAGAATATACTGCTGTAGTAAAGCAAGAGGGTGATTGGTGGATTGGATGGATAGAAGAAATTCCAGGGGTAAACTGTCAGGAACATACTCGTGAAGAGTTAATGGAAAGCCTTCGTGTTACCCTGAAAGAGGCCCTCGAATTTAACCGTCAAGACGCGCTTTCTGCATAATTTGTAAGCGGAGGGCATCGAGTTGTCAGATTGGGACACAAGATATTTGACAGGAGATTATAGCCCTGCTAAAGAGCCAAGCCGGCTCCTTGCACAGCTCCTCACCCTTTTACCCAAAGGTAGGGCACTTGATATCGCATGTGGTGAAGGACGAAATGCTATCTTCCTTGCAAAAAGTGGCTATGAAGTGGATGCAGTAGATATCTCAAGTGTGGCCCTGGAAAGAGTGGAATCACATCCCCCTTTTCCAAAGGGGGATTAAGGGGGATTTGAATGCAACTTTAGTATTAGCAGCACTTGACCTGACAGGCATGGGCTTCAAATTACTATCCCGGAAATCGGTCTTTTGGAAGTGAAATCCTGGCTGATCCGGGAAAATATGGAAAGCGCCCTCCCTTGATTTAACTGTTCCTATGGAAATAATTGCCTCGTTCATGGTGCTCTGATATACTCGCTTAAGTGGGAAAGAAAGAATTACAAAAGCGAATCGAAAGCTTGGAGAGACTAATTCGTGAACATCTGAGGAAAATAGCTGAAGAAACGCAAAAGGCAAATAAGGATGAGGGCTTGATTCGCCACTGGGAGACAGAAATCCTGGCATTTGAAGAAGGGCTCAGAAGAGCCAAAAAGCGATTAGGAGAAAAAACATGAACATAGGCAGAACAATCAAAAAATCGATTCAACCAAGCCATACCGTAGAGATATTATTGGCAGAATTGGGGGAGGCGTGTGAAGCAATCCAAAAATTGCTCCACCAGCTTAAGGTTCCAGGACTTACAATGGATCAACGGGAAGAAATCCTCGGAGAATTGAGCGCAGAGATCACCCACCTTCATGAACATACCCGAGGCCTGGATGAGAAGATCATTGAGGATAGGTCCTCCCATCATTAGGAAATAGAAGATAGTCCTCGCCAGATGAATTCAGCATCACGGATCTTCGGTCTCATAGTTTACCAAATATAAACCCCATTCCCAATTGTTCAAATAGCAGGCATTGCCGCAGTAAGCCGCTCTTTTATCTTTTGTATATCCTCAGGGTCAATAATCTTCCTGTCTAATTTATCGGTCACATAGAATACATCCACGATCTGATCAAGCTGGGTTGAAACCTTTGCCGTATGGACTGAAAGTCCGAGGTCAAACATGGTTTTGGCTATAATGTATAAAAGCCCCTGGCGGTCATGGGCAAAGACCTCAATTATCGTATACTGTTCAGAGCTGGCATTATCTATCTCTACCTTTGCAGGGATAGCCACGGGAAAGGCACGACGCCTGGCCTGGATCCTTTTCCCCTGGTCCATGAGTGCCTCCACGTTAACATGACCCTTAAGTATATTCTGGATGGATGAACTTACCTCATCCAGACGTGCCCTAGTCGGGGCATCCGCAAAGTCGGGATCCTGGACCCAAAAGGTGTCTACAACTACCTTGTTCTCCCAGGTAATGATATTTGCCCCAAGGATCTGGAGCCCTTTGGCCGCCATCACCCCGGCAATCTTATAAAAGATACCGGGTGTCTGATCATCTAATGTATAGATGGTATATTCGGTTGCATGTATTGCGGGATCATACTCCCCATCAACAAGGACATGTTCTGAGGGAATATGCATAATCTTTCGCAAATGTCTGACAATACGTTCCGGATCAACAGAGAGGAGATAGCGTTTTGTTGATGAAGACAACTGCTCGGAAATCCAGTTCCTGTCCATCTCGCTGCAATGTGCCAGGACCCACTCCTTTACCTTCTCTGCCTTTTCATCTTCTGCAACCTCTACCTTTTCACCTGTCAGTATCTCCAGGGTCTTCTCAAATAGCTCTGTGAGGAGATCCCTCTTCCAGGCCGTCAAGGTACCGGGGCCTACGGCAGCTATATCGGCCAATGTCAGGATATAGAGCATCTTAAGTGCCTCAGGAGTGGCCGCTGTCTTTGCAAACTGGAGCAGCACCTTTTCATCCGAAAGGTCGCGACGGAAGGCAATACGGGTCATAAGGAGATGGTTCCCGACCAGAAAGACCAAGAGACTGCTGGTCTGATTATCCAGCGTTATATGTTCCGCAGTCCTCTTGGCAATCTGGATACCCATGCTGCTGTGATCCGGACCAAAGCCCTTACCAAGGTCGTGTATCAGCAGGGCAAGACAGAGTATATCCTTTCTTTGGATCTCACGGTATACCCTGGAGACTATCCCGGGCTGATCCCCGGACTCTTCTGTCTCCTCAACTGAACGGAGACAATGTTCATCAACTGTGTATTTATGATACTCGTTGAACTGCATCAGCCCTCTCGCATGAGAAAATTCAGGGATGATCTGCTCCAGCAGCCTAAGATGATGCATCTCACGTAAGACTCCTGCCACACCTCCAGGCCCGCCAAGAATTTGAAGGAATATTGCGGCTGCCTTTCCATCCATCTTTGGAATAAGGGGCGCTGTCTTCATAGCATTCTTGATAAGGGTGTAAGCCTCAAAAGAGAGCCGGACATTATGGATACTGGAAAGGTAAAAAAGCTTCAGTAATTCGCATGTATCCTCCAGGACAGAAGAACGGCCCACTTGAGAGATGGAAATCTCATTACCTTCAATAATAAAATGCCCGTTAATAGTCTGCCTCTTCAGATACCTTCCGATATATTTTACAAAAGGCCTTTTAGCCATACTGTCGACAAGGCGCCTGGTAATATCAAAGATGGCAGTCGTCTGCTCATAATATTCCCTCATAAACTGCTCCACACCCAGAAGGTGTTCGTTATCCTCAAAACCCCTGAGCCGGCTCAACCGGACCTGCTCCTCAAAGGTGAGCAGATCCTGACAGCATCCTGCTTCAAAATGGAGCTCATTTCTTATCTTCCAGAGAAATTCCCGGGCCCCTGTCAATGCCTTATAGTCCATTGAACTCAAAAAACCCCGGTGTTTGAGACCTTCAAGCGAAGCAGTACGATGATGGCAGAGGGACGCCCACTGGAAGAGGTGCAGATCCCTTAACCCCCCCTGGCTCATCTTTACATGGGGCTCAAGGAGATATACAGTTGTCCCATACTGCTGATACCCGGCCTCGCGTTCCCTGATCTTGGCTGCAATATAGGAAGCCGGCCTCTTCAAGGCAACCTTTCTATCAAAAGAGGTCCGGAAATAATCGAAGAGTTTCTGGCTGCCGGCCAGAAATCGGGCCTCCATCAGGGCTGTCCGGACAGTAATGTCCTTCTTACCCAGTGCAATGCAATCATCAACTGTCCTGAGGCAATGTCCTACGCGATATCCGATATCCCAGAGGGTTTGAAGGACTTCCGCTGCCTTTACCTGATGGATCTCAATATTAGAATCTCGATAGAGGAACATGAGGTCAATGTCGGAAAATGGGGCAAGTTCACCACGGCCATATCCTCCGAGCGCGATGATTGCAAACCTATCCTCAAGCCTCCATCGTATGTCGGATGGGGTTGATTGAACTATCCCCCGGTAGAGATGCTCAATTATATCGTCTGCCAGACCGGTAATGGAGGCTACGATCTGCCAGCCTTCGGCACCATCACCAAGGCGTTTAAAAATATCCTGATACCGGCTCTTCCGGTACTCCTTTAACGCTTCCCTTCCATCTGGAATGGAGCCTGGACCCATAAGTGTACATCCTTATCCTACAGGGCTGATTCTCCGGTCTCACCTGTCCTGATCCTTATAGCCTCAGCAAGGTTGGTTACAAAGATCTTTCCATCGCCAATCGTTCCGGTCTTGGCCTTGTTCATGATCGTCTTGACGGCCTTATCGGCCAGATCGTCAGAAGTTACAATCTCAATCTTGATCTTTGGTATGAATTCTATTGTGTATTCTGCGCCTCTGTATGTCTCCTTGTGTCCTTTCTGCCGCCCAAATCCCTTAACCTCACTCACAGTCATCCCCTGGATACCAATCTCAGCCAGGGCCTCTTTCACCTCATCCAGTTTAAATGGTTTTATTATCGCTTCAATCTTTTTCATTTGTCTCCTCCTTAGTTAAAGCAACCCCGTCAACTGACTATGATCTTTATTATATTAATTCTTTTTTTCTTAAGCCTATTAAATCACTTCTGATTAGTCAATAGCAAAGTTGGACTCTGTTGCAAGGCTTTCTTTATTCATCCAAACTATGTTATATAATAGACTAAATAATCAGGTGTAATGGGATTATGTTGGTTATGGATAATGTGGTGGTTGAGGTAAGGGATCTTACTAAGGTATTCAATGGAGTAAAGGCCGTTGATAATATCTCCTTTGATATATACGAAGGGGAGATCCTTGGCCTGCTCGGACCCAATGGCGCCGGCAAGACCACTATTATCCAGATGCTTTTGGATGTGATAACTCCGACATCGGGCAGAATAAAGGTCTTTGGTAAGAATCTTGCGAAACACAGGGAAGAGATCCTATCCAGGGTGAATTTCTCTTCTGCCTATGTCTCTATGCCCCATTCCCTTACTATATCAGAAAACATGAGATTTTTTGCAAGGCTTTACGGGGTCAGGGGATTTGAAAAAAAGATAGATGATCTTCTTGTGTCCTTTGGTATTGAAGGTGAGAAAGACAGGCTGACCAGGACACTCTCATCAGGTATGATGTCCAGGCTCTATCTGGCAAAGTCTTTACTGAATGATCCGAGGATCCTCTTCCTTGATGAGCCTACGGCAAGCCTTGATCCTGATATTGCCGACAAGACAAGAAGGATGCTGAAAGAGATCAGGGAGAGATCCGGCCTTACTATCCTCTACACATCGCACAATATGAAGGAGATGGAGGAGCTGTCTGACAGGATAATTTTTATTAATAAGGGGCATCTGGTTGCAGAAGGATCCCCAAGAGACATAATAGAGAGATTTAAAGAGGATGACCTGGAGGAGGTTTTTCTGAAGATTGCAAGGGGCGGTTCTTGAAGGCCCATAGGATATGGGCGCTTGTCAGCAGACACCTATACCTGTATAAAAGGAGCCTGCCAAGGCTCATGGAGGTCTTCTACTGGCCGCTGCTTGACCTCCTGCTCTGGGGTTTTATCACTATATACCTAAAAGGATACAAGGAGAATCTCCCGGGCTATGTAACGTTTTTTATAGGCGCCCTAATCCTCTGGGATATACTTTTCAGGTCTCAGAGCGGCATCTCCGTATCCTTCCTTGAGGAGGTCTGGTCAAGGAACCTGTTAAATCTGTTTGTCAGCCCTCTCAGGGTAAGTGAGTTCCTGATATCTACCATGCTTATAAGTATCTTCAAGGTCATCGCCATATCTGTTGTCTCTGCCATACTGGCCCTGATATTCTATTCCTTCAACATCCTTTCGATAGGGATATCGCTCCTCCCCCTTGTGATAAATCTGCTGATCATGGGCTGGGCAATAGGGATTGTTACAACAGCACTTATCTTAAGATACGGCCAGCAGGCCGAGATCCTTGCCTGGGGCCTTGCATTCCTTTTTCAGCCTGTCTCAGCCGTTTTCTATCCGGTAGATGTCCTCCCCGGGTTCCTTAAAGTGATTGCCAGATACATACCATCATCCCATGTCTTTGAGGGGATGAGGAGCGTGATAAAGGACGGGAGATTGCCTGTAAATGAACTTGTCTGGGCATTTGGGCTCAATTTAGTCTATCTTGTCTCTTCAATCATATTCTTCAATTGGATTTTTAAGATAGTAAAGATAAAAGGGTCTTTGGTAAAGATAGGTGAGTAGAATTAACAGAGATTTTACATTCGTGTAACATAGATGTAATGTTGGCAGAGGAATATAGGAGAAACAAAAAGGAGGAATCTGGATGAGAAGGTTAAATAAACTTATGGTGATACCCCTATTGATATCTCTGACTACCCTTTTCTTAAATGGAATTGCTGCAGCTCTTCCTATAATAAAGATAGATGGTTCAAGCACAGTCTTTCCGATAAGCGAGGCAGTAGCAGAGGAGTTCCAGAAAAAGAAGAGGGGAATACAGGTTGCCATAGGCATCTCCGGCACCGGCGGAGGCTTTAAGAAGTTCTGCAACGGGGAGATAGATATCACAGATGCCTCACGCCCTATAAAGCCTTCAGAGGTCGATCTATGCAGGAAAAATAAGGTCGAATATATTGAGCTCCCTGTTGCCTATGATGGCATTACTATTTTGGTAAATCCAAAAAATAGCTGGGCAAAAACCATGACAGTAAAGGAGTTAAAGAAGGTCTGGGAACCGTATGCGCAGGGGAAGATCAGGAAATGGAATCAGATAAGGCCCCAGTGGCCTGACAGGGAGATCCACCTCTACGGTCCTGGTGTCGATTCAGGGACTTACGACTATTTTACAGAGGCCATTGTCGGCAAGGAGCACTCAAGCCGCGGTGATTACACCTCAAGCGAGGATGACAATGTGCTGGTCCAGGGAATTGCCACCGATGAGTATGCCTTAGGTTTCTTCGGTGCAGCATATTATGAACAAAACAGGGGTAGGCTTAATGCTGTTGCAGTGGATGATGAAAATCCTTCCAACGGGAATGGCCCTATCCTCCCTTTTTTTGAAAATATTGCAAACGGGACATACCAGCCTCTTGCCAGGCCTCTTTTTATCTATGTGAATAAGAATTCAGCCGGCCGTCAGGATGTAAAGGAGTTTATTAGGTTCTACCTTACAGCAGGGAGGCCTCTTGTAAAGGAGGTGGGCTATGTGCCGCTCCAAGAGGGAATTTATGGTCTGGCATTAAATAGATTCGAAAAAGGGGTTAGCGGTTCTGTATTCGGCGGAAAGGGTTCCCAGGTCGGTTTAACCTTGGAAAAACTATTGCAGTCTGAGTCAAAATAGGTAATATTTCATAAAATGATCCGAAGGAAGAAGCATTCTATAATAGGGGAATACGCCATACAGGCCATACTCTTCTTATGCGGAATCCTCTCGATTATTGTCACGCTCGGAATACTCCTGACTCTCTTGTTCGAGACGGCCTCCTTCTTTAAAGAGGTTTCGATAATAGCTTTCCTGACAGACCTTGAATGGACACCACTGTTCGCCACCAAGAAATTCGGGATACTCCCCCTTCTTCTTGGAACTACCCTTACGTCTCTAATTGCCATGTTTGTAGCAATGCCATTAGGCCTTTTATCGGCCATATTCCTAAGTGAGTATACATCTGACAGGGTAAGACGCTACATCAAGCCGATCCTTGAAGTGTTAGCCGGGATCCCTACTGTTGTCTATGGTTATTTTGCGCTCCTCTTTGTGACGCCCCTTCTTCAAAGGCTGATACCATCCATATCAGGCTTCAATGCCCTGAGCCCCGGTATTGTCATGGGGATTATGATCGTCCCTATGATATCATCCTTAAGCGAGGATGCCATGTATGCCGTACCGAATAGCCTGAGAGAGGCGGCCTACGCGTTAGGCTCATCAAGGCTTCAGGTCTCCCTCAAGGTGGTAATACCTGCGGCCTTCTCAGGGATCCTGTCCGCCTTTATCCTGGGGGTATCGCGCGCAATCGGAGAGACAATGATCGTAGCAATCGCGGCAGGCCAGCAGCCGAGGCTTACCCTAAATCCCCTGGTTCCTATAGAGACAATGACGGCATATATTGTCCAGGTGAGCCTTGGAGATACACCAACAGGCACATTGGAGTACAGGACGATCTTCGCTGTCGGTATGATGCTCATCATCTTCACCTTTATGCTTAACATTATCGGCCTGAGGTTAAGAAAGAGGTTCCTGGGGTTATACCGATGATAGAGATAGATCTGAAAAGGCTGCTGAAAAAGCAGGTCGTAGGTGAGAGGATATTCCTGTCTCTCTCCTTCCTTGCCCTTATAGTTGTTTTATCATCCCTCATCGTGCTTATCATTGATGTCATAGCTGATGGTCATTCAAGGCTCAGCCTTCAGTTCTTAACGGGTTTTCCATCAAGGAAGCCTGAAGAGGCCGGAATCCTGGTACCCCTTGTCGGCTCTATATATATGATTATCCTTACCGGCCTCTTTGCGCTCCCCCTCGGGATAGGCGCAGCCATATATCTTGAGGCCTATGCCCCCAAAAACTGGTTTTCCAGCCTTGTTGAGCTGAATATAGCAAACCTTGCGGCGGTCCCTTCAATTATCTACGGGCTTTTAGGGCTTGAACTCTTTGTCCGCATGATGGGCCTTGGGAGGTCATTGATTGCCGGGGCCCTCACCATGGCACTGCTCCTTCAGCCGGTCATTATCATAGTATCCAGGGAGGCAATAAGGTCCATACCGATATCTATCTGGGAGGCATCCTTTGCACTTGGTGCAACAAGGTGGCAGACAATAAGACACCAGATCCTGCCCCTCGCCATGCCCGGGATCATGACAGGCGCTATACTCTCATTCTCAAGGGCCATAGGGGAAACGGCCCCGTTGATTACAATGGGCGCCCTGACCTACATAGCATTCCTTCCCGATGGTATCTTTTCCCCATTCACTGTCCTGCCGATCCAGATATTCAACTGGGTCTCAAGACCCCAGAAAGGGTTCATGGTAAATGCTGCAGCCGGGATAATCATACTCCTGATTATCCTGATACTTCTTAATTCCCTCGCCGTATGGCTCCGCAATAAATTTCAAAGGAGGTTAAATTGGTAGACAAGATCGCTTTTGAAATAAAGGACTTGAATACCTGGTTTGGAGAGACCCAGGTACTGAAGAAGATAACCCTGACCATCCCAAGGAACCATATCACATCGATTATCGGGCCATCGGGTTGCGGGAAATCAACATTTATCAGAAGCATCAACAGGATAAATGATACCATTCCAGGCTTCCGCCTTTCAGGAAGTGTAGTTTTTGAAGGGATGGATATTTATGATAAAAGGGTTGACCCGATAGAAATCCGCTTTAAGATAGGGATGGTCTTCCAGAAACCAAACCCCTTCCCGAAATCTATCTATGATAATGTCGCCTATGGTCCAAGGATACGGGGTATCCGGGACAGGGTCCTCCTTGACAAGATAGTTGAAGAGAGCATTCAAAAGGCGGCCCTGTGGATCGAAGTAAAGGATAAGCTGGCCAAAAATGCCCTCTCCCTGTCCGGCGGGCAGCAGCAGAGACTTTGTATTGCCAGGGCGCTGGCAGTCAATCCGGAGGTTTTACTATTAGACGAGCCCTGTTCCGCCCTTGACCCGATCTCAACAGGGAAGATAGAAGAACTGCTCTTGGATCTGAAGCAACAGTATACTATAATAGTTGTTACGCATAATATGCAGCAGGCGGCAAGGATATCTGATTTTACCGGTTACTTTTTGTTGGGAGAATTGATTGAATTTGGCGACACTGCAAGGATATTCACTATTCCAAAAGACAAGAGGACTGAGGATTACATAACAGGGAGGTATGGGTGATTACAAGGCACTTCGATGAGGAGATGGAGCTCTTAAAGCAGAAGATATTGAGAATGGGGGCTATGGTTGAAAATCAGATAAGCAGTTCCATAAAGGCCCTGATCGAGCGCGACTCTGAGCTGGCAAAGAAGGTTATCGAAAACGACCATCTGGTAAATGCACTTGATGTCGAGATCGATGAGGATGCCTTAAGGCTCCTTGCGCTTCATCAGCCTGCTGCCGGAGACTTAAGACTTATCACAACTGCAATGAAGATATCGACAGAGCTTGAAAGGATGTCTGACCTGGCAGAGAATATATCTGAAAGGGTTACTGAACTGAATGAAGAGCTGCAGATAAAACCATACATTGATATACCCAAGATGGCTGAGTGGTCGCAGAAGATGGTAGCGGAATCCCTTGACGCTTTTGTACGGAGGGATTCCGGTCTGGGAAGGAAGGTCTGTGCGGACGACGATTTTATAGATGACCTGAACAAACAGATATTCAGAGAACTCCTCTCTTTTATGATCGAAGATCCCCGTTTTATATCAACAGCAATCAGGATAAGTTTTATCTCAAAATATCTGGAGAGGATTGCAGATCATGCCACCAATATCGCCGAACTGGCTGTATACCTTGTTGAAGGGAAGATCATAAGACATACCGATAAAATATGGTAGCCTCTAGTAGATACCCACGAGCTTGCCCGTGGGTATCTACCCAGCGAGCAAGGCGAGCGTTGAGGGGGAGGCTCCATCCGGCTTTGCCGGTGGAGGGGGCGACGCAAGCCCCTTAAAAACAGATGAAAAATAAGCTTCATATACTTATTGTTGAGGATGAACCATTAATGAGGATATCCATTGCCGATGCCTTAAAACATGAAGGCTACCAGGTGACTGATACAAATTCAGGGAATGAGGGGCTCAGACTGGTCCAAGGCGGGAACTATGATGCGGTAATTACCGACCTGCGTCTTCCAGGGATCGACGGAATGAATATCCTGAAGGCGTCCAAGCAATACTCCCCTTCAACCCAGGTGATCATGATCACCGCCTATGCCACGGTCTCTACTGCCATCGAGGCAATGAAGGAGGGGGCTTACGACTACCTGACAAAGCCATTCTCTATGGAGGAACTCCTCCTTATGCTCAAGAGGATACTTACCTTCAAGGAGCTGGAAGAGGAGAATTTATACCTCAAAGAGCAGATCAAGGGCAGGTATAAGGAGATAATAGGGAGGAGTGAAAAGATCCAGGCTATTTTTGAGCAGATAGATATAATATCAGGAACCGACACTACGGCCCTGATATATGGCGAGAGCGGTACAGGGAAGGAGCTGGTTGCCCAGGCCATTCATTACAAGAGCCACAGAAAGGACGGCAAACTGATAAAGGTGCACTGCGGAGCGCTGCCGGAGACGCTCCTTGAGGCAGAGCTGTTCGGATATGAGAAGGGCTCCTTCACCGGGGCGCTAAAACAGAAGAAGGGGCGTTTTGAGCTTGCCCATAAGGGCACCATTTTTCTTGATGAGATTGGCGATATTTCCCCCACAGTACAGATGAAACTCCTCAGGGTTGTCCAGGAGAGGCAGTTTGAGAGGGTCGGAGGCACAGAGACGATAGATATTGATGTAAGGATAATATGCGCCACCAGAAAGGACCTGAAGCAGGAGGTTCAAAAGGGGAACTTCAGGGAAGATCTCTATTACAGACTGAATGTCATACCGATCACAATACCTTCGCTCCGGGAGAGGAAGGAGGATATATTGCCCCTCATAGAACATTTCCTGAAAAAGTTCTCAAATGAGATGAAAAGGCCATTAAAGGGCCTCTCTCCAAAGGCAAGAGAGCTTCTGCTAAAATATCCCTATCCAGGGAATGTCAGGGAACTTGAGAATGCCATAGAAAGGGCAATGGCCATGGGGAGGGGAGAGGAGATTCAACCCTTGGATCTCCCTGAGGAGATACGGAGTATTGAGGACACAACTGATACCGAGTCTACCGGAAGGGAGGAGTATGCCTCACTAAAAAAGGCGGTTGAAGGGTTTGAGAGGGCATACATTAGCAGGACATTAAAACAGGCAAACGGAAATAAGACAAGGGCCGCAGAGATCCTTGGCATCTCAAGGAAGACCCTGTGGGAAAAATGCAAGCAGTTCGGGGGCCCCAGCTAATATGTCTTACCTAGAGGTAACAACTCCCTCTATTAGCGTTTCAACCAGGTAACATATTCCCTGATCCAATAGATCCGGTAGATCCGGCATAGGGGATCTGCCCTTGTTATTTCATCATATTATACTATGATCCCGTTGCGCAGCCTCTGGTATACATATTGCTATATAATCCAGATAGAAAGGAGATTTATATATAAGAGGGGGGACCCTTGAAAATGTAAGTGCGTGTTAAACATGGTATAATATAAAAAGGAATTTTATGTAATGTTAAAAAATTCTAATAAAACAGGCCTCAAGAAAAAGATATTTACCTTCTTTATCTCTTTTATTCTGATAGGGATAAGCAGTTGGGCGCTAGGCCTTTTCTTTGTCTACTTTTTTGGCAGTAAAATCATTAAAGAAACCATCGGGTCGAATTTTCAAACCCTCGCCATTGAAACGAGCAAGAAACTTGAACTTATGATCAACCAATACACCTATGAGGTCAGGACATTGGCCGGATCAGAAGAAATAATTGTTGATGTGGAAAAATCTGATCAAGTTTTACGACAAGGCAGGGTTGATGACGCAAAGGTTATTGAGAAGGTCTGGCCCTCTGTCTACAAGGATGATCTTCAGGTAAGACGGTTTACCAAAAACAGGGCTGCTGAAAGGCTAAAAAAGGTATTGAGGAGCGATATAGTTGAGATAATCGTTACCAATGAGAAGGGTATCCTCCTGGCAGCTACCGAAAAACCGGCGCACTATTATTATGGAGATGAAGGGTGGTGGAGATCTACCTTCAGCAAGCGCAAGACAATCTTAAGTGATATCTTCTTTAGTAAGGAAAGGGGAGGTTATTTCTTTGCCGTCTCATCGCCGATCATAAAGAATGAGAGGCCCATAGGTGTAATCAGATTTACATACGACGTAGAACTTCTCTCTGAATCAGTGATATCAGCAAGCATAGGAGAGACCGAACATACAATGCTCGTCAGCTCAGACGGAACCCTCCTGTTCTGTCCTATCTTCTCGATCGGGACACACAATCTTAAAGATGAGCTAAAGAGTGCAATCTTCAAGAACACACCGGGATGGGCGGCAACAATGGCCGATATACATTATCCCGGAAAGGATGCTATTAACGGCTATTCGCCTGTTAATATGACCATGACCATGGGGCCTGAAAATTTTGGTGGGAAGAACTGGTATATATTTACAAGCCAGGACCCTGATGAGACATATAAACCGGTTTGGGGAATGCTTAAGTGGATAGCCATAGCTGGGATCTCAGGGGGGGTTTTAGGTTTAGGAATGATGTTCCTGCTCGGGTTTGTCTTGATTCAGAGGATCGTAAGGCCGATCAATCTCCTTCAGGAGAAGGCCGAGCTGATTGGACAGGGGAATCTCGACTGCAACATAGATATACATACAGGCGATGAGATAGAATCCCTGGCCGCGGAATTTAAGAAGATGGCAGCTAACCTGAAAAGATCATTGTCAGATATGGCGTTCCAGAGGTCAGAGATGCGATATCAGGATCTCGTTGAAAACTCACCTGAGATGATACATCAGATCGATAAGGATCTTAAATTCGTCCATGTAAATAAGACTGAGCTTGAAAGGCTCGGCTACACATTGGATGAGATAAAGGATGTAAGGTTAATCGATATCGTACCCCCTGATCATAGGGATAGGATTAGTGAGTATCTAATGGTGGTGATGAAGGAGGGAGAGGCAAGGGTAGAGACTATATTTATCACTAAGGATGGGGAACAGATCGATGTAGAGTTGAGCGCTACTGCTCAATATGATCCTAATACAGGGGAATTTATTGCCACAAGGGGCTTTACCAGGGATATATCAGAGAGGAAGAGGCTTGAGGAAGAGCGCTTAAATTATACGGTAAAGCTTGAGCAGGAGGTAGCGGAAAGGACAAGGGAGTTGGCCGACTCTGAAAAGAAATATCGGTCCCTCTTCGACTTTGCAGAAGACTCCATGATGAGGATAAACAGGGAAGGGAAGATATTTGCTGTAAATAAAAGGGAGGAGTGGCTGATAGGATACAAGGAGGAGGAGCTCCTTGGCAAGGAACTCACCACTATACTCCCTGAAGGTTATTGGGATGAATTTGGCAGGCTGCTCAGGGTGACCATTGACGAAAACAAGAAGGTCCCGACCAGTGAGGTTGAGGTGATAAGAAATGATGGCAGGCTGATCCCCATGGAACTTGATTTCTCCGGGATATCTGAAGATGATAATGTGGTTGCTGTTCAGGTCCACTTTCGCGATATTTCTACACGTAAGGTCCTGCAGCAACAGGTAGAAAGATACCGTGAGGCCCTTGAGGCCAAGGTAGAAGAGGTAATGGCAACAAAGGATTATCTTGAAAGCCTCCTTGAGAACGCTGAGGATGTAATATACACATTGGATCTAAACGGGAAATTTACCTACCTGAATAAAAAAGTTGGAGATTGGGGATATAAAAGGGAGGATCTGGAGGGGAGATCCTTCCTCTCCATCACTGCCGATAGGAATGCAAATGAAAGTGTGGTCACCGAAGAGTGGGAATCTTGTCCATTTATCGGGACTATTGACGGAGGAAGAAACCGATACGACATGGAGATCCTGACAAAGGCCGGTGATATACGATATACGACTATAAATGCATCTCCCCTCAGGGATAAGGAGGGGAAGATCATTGGAATCCTGGGTATTGCAAGGGATATAACCGAGAAGAGGCACCTAGAGCAAAAGGTAAGACAGAGCGAGAGATTGGCGGCCATAGGACAGCTTGCTGCCGGCCTAGCGCATGAGATAAATAACCCCCTGGGAGGTATATTCAACTGCCTTTATAACATAAAAAAGGGGGGATTAACGCCGCAAAAAAAGGACGAGTATATAGGATACATGGAGGATGCAATACAGCGGGTCAAGAAGATAGTCAGCGAACTGCTGGACTTCTCACAGATGAAGGAATTAAAACTATCCATGGTAAACCCGAATAAATTAATAGAGGATGTAATCCAGTCATTGGATTATGCAATAAAGGAGAAGTCGATAAGGATTGAAAGGCTGCCTTCAAGAAAGGACTTAAGCATTATGCTTGATAAAGGAAGGATGGAACAGGTACTCGCAAACCTTGTGCTGAACTCCATCCAGGCGGTCGATATCAATGGAATAATCAGCTTCAGGACTGATGCGGAGGATCAACACTGTCTGATAGAGATCTCTGATAATGGAGCCGGAATTCATCCCGAGGTTCTTCCAAAGATATTTGATCCCTTCTTTACTACAAAGGACGTTGGCAAGGGTGCAGGTCTCGGATTGTCTGTAAGCAGGGGTATTATAGAAAGGCATAACGGTAATATAGAGGTGTCAAGCGAGATAGGAAAGGGTACCTCTTTTAAAATAAAACTACCATTGAGATCATGGCCTGAAAGGAATAGCCTTTCCAGGTCAGACAGGGTGAATATGGGTGTCAGTTAAAGGGCTTCTGTATCAGATGCTTATTATGATGATGGTTGTAATAAGGTAATATTAGGAGAAAAAATGGACCAGAAAAAATCCAGGATACTTGTTATAGATGACGAACCGTTAATGAGGATTTCTATTGCTGATGCCCTGAAAGATGAGGGGTATCAGATATTTGATACCGATTCGGGGAGGGAGGGCCTGCGACTTGTCCAGAATGACAAATTTGATATTGTTATCACAGACCTCATGCTCCCTGAAGTGGATGGCATGAGGATCTTAAAGGCATGCAAGCAGTTTTCGCCTCTGACACAGGTCATACTTATTACTGCTTATGGCTCCGTGGCATCGGCCACAGAGGCTATGAAACAGGGCGCTTACGACTACCTGACCAAACCGTTCTCAATGGAAGACCTCATCTTAATGATAAGGCGTCTCTTGATCAGTTCTGCAAAACTGCCGAAACCCAAGACAATAAAGATGATACTTGACAGCTATGTAATTGGACAGGAGAGGGCAAAGAAGGTCCTCTCCGTTGCAGTACATAATCATTACAAGAGGCTCAGTATAAATACAAAACCGTCTGACGTAGAACTCCAGAAGGGGAATATCATAATGATAGGTCCGACAGGTACCGGAAAGACCCTCCTCGCCCAGACCCTGGCAAACATATTGGACGTCCCCTTTGCAATAGCCGATGCTACAACCCTGACAGAGGCAGGATATGTCGGGGAAGATGTAGAGACAATTATCCTAAAGCTGCTTCAGGCTGCCGATTATGACGTGGAGAGGACACAGAGGGGGATTGTCTATATCGATGAGATAGACAAGATCGCTAAAAAAAGTGAAAATCCGTCTATAACAAGGGATGTTTCGGGGGAAGGTGTTCAGCAGGCGCTCTTAAAGATGATTGAAGGCACAATAGCAAATGTCCCACCGAAGGGCGGGAGAAAACACCCGCAACAGGAATATATCCCTGTTAATACAGCGAACATCCTCTTTATTTGTGGAGGCGCCTTTGTCGGTCTTGAGGACGTTATTAGCCATAGATTGCATAAGAGGTCTATAGGATTTGAGGCTGAAGTCTCCAGTGCCGCCAAGGAGACTCTTGGTGAGATACTCAGCCAGACACAGCCGGAAGATCTTCGCAAGACAGGTTTAATTCCGGAATTCATCGGCAGACTTCCGGTTATAGTCACCCTCAATGAACTGACTGAGGAGGATCTGATAAGGGTGCTTGCCGAACCAAAGAATGCCCTTATGAAGCAGTATGAAAAGATGTTCTCATGCGAGAACGTAAAACTTACTGTTACAAAAGAGGCCATGTCGGCAATAGCGAAAAAAGCCATTACCCTTAGGACAGGAGCAAGGGGGCTCAGGGCTATCCTTGAAGAGGTGATGCTTGACCTCATGTACGAGATTCCCT
>JACRHA010000018.1 GCA_016234185.1 Nitrospirota bacterium | reverse complement strand
GTAAACTTGTTCCGCCTTTACCTTGAATACTTGATTAATCTAAAGCTTAACTTATTTAACTTTTTATTTTATTGTCTAAATCACTTAACAAGGAGGTCTTAATATGGGAAAGAAAAAAGAGACCTACACTGTAATGATTCTTCCGAATCCAACATCTACTATACATCGTTTCTGCATAACCAAGAAGGCATTAAAGGTCGCTCTGTGCGCTGCATCTATCTTTGCACTCCTCTTAATTGCGTTTATGTTTAACTACATATCCATGGCTGACAGGGTTTGGGAGTTAAATGCCCTCAGGAAAGAGGCTACCTCCCAGAGGCTATATATCCAGTCTTTCATGAAGACGATGGATGATATCAAAGGACAGATGGAACGGATAAAAGAACTGGATGCCAAGCTTAGAGTCATAACTAATCTCTCACCGCCAACCGAACAGACTAAACCTGCCGGAATGGGTGGCCGGGAAGAGACATCCGTGGAAGAAATAAAGATGGAAAGGACGTCTCCCGCAGAGGCAACTACCCAGGAAGAGAATAACATCACTGTGGTTAATGAGGAGCTGGTAAAGGGCATGCAGGCGGACCTTAAAAGATTCAGTGGAGAGGCCGAGCAGCAGGAATTGAGCCTGAGTAAACTGATGGAGGCTATAAAGGAGAAACAGACGAAATGGGCATCCACACCTTCTATCTGGCCTGTTAATGGAGGATATGTCACATCAGGGTTTGGTTTGAGGATCTCACCGTTTACGGAGAAGCTCTCTATGCATACCGGGTTGGATATTGCCGCAAGACCTGATACGCCGGTTATGGCGTCTGCAGGAGGAAGGGTGATGTTCGAAGGTAATGATGGCGGGCTCGGAAAGGTTGTAAGGATCGATCATGGTTATGGCCTTCAGAGCGTCTATGGACATCTTTCGAAGACAAATATAAAGATTGGGCAGAGGATAAAAAGGGGGTCTATAATAGGATTTGTCGGAAATACCGGGCACAGCACAGGTCCTCACCTTCATTACGAGGTCATACAGAATCAAAGGCCTGTCAATCCCACCAGGTATATCTTAAATTAATAATGCCCACTCCAACCTTCTTCTAAATCTTTTTTTTCGCCTTCCGGAGGATCTATCCCACGATTATTCTTCCCTTAAAGGGCCTCGCTATCTTTAAGTAACTGGAATGAACCGCTTATGGTAATTTCAAGTGCGTTATGTTATATTGATATCTAAATTCAAGCAATCGCACAATGATGGGATCAATATTAAGTAAAATATTCGGAAGTCATAACGATAGAGAATTAAAAAGGCTATACCCTATATTGGGCCAAGTAAATAGCCATGAATCTTCCTTGTCCGCACTAACAGACAGCGAACTTAAATCCAGGACCGATCAGTTCAGAAAGAGGCTCGGTGATGGTGAGACCCTTGACCAGATCCTTCCGGAGGCATTTGCAGTTGTGAGAGAGGCATCAAAAAGGGTGGTCGGCATGAGGCATTTTGATGTCCAGATCATAGGGGGGATCATACTTCATGAGGGAAAGATAGCTGAGATGAAGACCGGAGAGGGGAAGACACTTGTTGCAACCCTCTCCTTATACCTTAATGCCCTGACAAGTAAAGGGGCACACCTGATTACAGTTAACGATTATCTTGCAAAACGTGATGCCCAGTGGATGGGCCCTATTTATCATTTCCTGGGCCTCTCAGTGGGAATCATTCAGCATGAGGCGGCATTTATATTCGATCCTTCCTGCATAGCGCCTGATCCGCGCCTTCAGTGCCTGCGCCCGGTGGCGAAGAGAGAGGCATACAATGCGGATATAACATATGGAACAAATAATGAATTCGGTTTCGATTATCTAAGGGATAATATGGTTACCGATATATCCCACTGTGCCCAACAGGAACTCCACTATGCAATAGTAGATGAGGTGGACAGCATCCTGATAGATGAGGCAAGGACCCCTCTGATCATATCAGGTCCTTCTGAGGAATCAACAGACAAATATTACAAGATAAACAAGATTATCCCGCAGTTAAAGGAAGGGACAGACCATACCATTGAGGAGAAGACCAAGACCGCAATGCTTACAGAGGAGGGAAATGCAAAGGTTGAGCGTCTCCTCGGGGTCGATAACCTTTACGATCTATCCAATATGGACCTTGTGCACCATGTTATCCAGGCATTAAGGGCCTACACCCTTTTTAAGCGCGATGTCGACTATGTCGTAAAGGATGGAGAGGTTATTATAGTTGATGAGTTCACCGGAAGGCTTATGCCTGGAAGGAGATGGAGCGATGGACTTCACCAGGCAATCGAGGCAAAGGAGGGTGTCAGGATAGCCGAGGAGAACCAGACCCTGGCAACAATAACCTTCCAGAACTATTTCAGACTATATGAAAAACTCGCAGGCATGACCGGCACAGCTGATACAGAGGCGGCAGAGTTCAATAAGATCTATAACCTTGATGTGGTTGTTATCCCGCCCAACAGAAAGATGATAAGGGTTTACTATCCGGACCTGATCTACAGGACCGAGATGGAAAAGTTTAATGCCGTTACAAAAGAGATAACAGATCTCCATAAAAAAGGCCAGCCTGTCTTGCTTGGAACCATCTCTATTGAGAAATCCGAGAGATTAAGTTCCATGCTGAAGAAGGCCGGGATAAAACATACTGTGTTGAACGCAAAATACCATGAGAAGGAGGCGGAGATAATCGCCCAGACGGGCAGGATGGGCTCCGTCACTATTGCAACAAATATGGCAGGCCGGGGTACAGATATCCTCCTGGGAGGCAATCCTGATTTCCTCTTCAAGCGGATTTTAAAGGAAAAGGAGATGACCCCCGATGAACAAGAGAAGGAATACGAGAAGATAAAGAGGGAATGTGAGGCCGAGAAGGAGAAGGTAGTCTCACTCGGGGGGCTCCATATAATAGGCACCGAGAGGCATGAGAGCAGGCGCATAGATAATCAGTTGAGGGGCCGGTCGGGAAGACAGGGGGATCCCGGTTCCTCCAGGTTTTACCTTTCCCTTGAAGATGATCTGCTGAGGATCTTCGGATCCGACAGGATATCAGGCCTCATGGAGCGTCTCGGTATGGAAGAAGGCATACCGATCGAACACAGGATGGTTACAAAGGCGATAGAAAACGCACAGAAGAAGGTTGAGGCCCATAACTTCGATATCAGAAAGCAGCTCCTTGAATATGACGACGTAATGAATAAGCAGAGGGTGGTAATCTACAAACAGAGGCGGAACCTCCTGCTCGGCGATGGCTTGAGGGATGAGATCTTTAACATAGCAGATGAACTGACAGATAAGATGGTTTCGGCTTGCTGCAATGAAGATTCATACCCGGACGAATGGGATCTAAAAGGGCTTGCGGATGTCGCTTCAGGACAGCTCTCTGTAACGATAGATGGCGTAGATGAACTAAAGGATAAAGGGATTGATGTTATTAAGGAATATCTAAGGAAGATGGTAGAAGCGGCATACTCTAAAAAAGAGGAAGAGTTTGGACAAGAGGTCCTGAGACAGATCGAACGGATGGTGATGCTGAGGGTAATTGACAGCAACTGGAAGGACCACCTCCTATCCATGGACTATCTTAAGGAGGGGATCGGATTAAGGGGTTACGGACAGAAGGATCCACTTATCGAGTACAAGCGTGAAGGGTTCGAACTCTTCTCTGATATGATAGAGAGGATAAAGAGCGATGCCATTACCAACCTCTTCAGGTTACAGAAGGTTAGTGAACCTCAGACAATGGCAGCATCAATCCATGGGAGAGAACAGAAATGGCAGACGAACAGGGGTGACACACCGGCACAGAAGACCGTACATAGGGATGGGAAGAAGACTGGAAGGAATGATCCCTGTATCTGCGGGAGCGGAAAGAAGTACAAGAGGTGTTGCGGGGTATAACTACACCCTGACTATACATATACTGGGTAAATGAAGCCAATGAAGCAAGGTAAACTTGAAAAGAGGATAGAGGCGCTAAAGCAGGAAAATACAAGACTCACCGGGGTCCTAAGGCAGAGGACAAAAGAGCTCTCCTTTTTCATAAATGCAGGAAAGGCCCTAACCTCGACCCTGGAGTTCAAGAAGGTACTGAGGATCATAATGGAGAAGGCGCAAAAGCTCACAAGGTGCGAGGCATGGTCGCTCCTCCTGATAGATGAGGCCTCTCAGGAACTATTCTTTGAACTGGTAAAAGGCAAAAAAAATGCGGAGATAAAAAACCTCAGGCTCAAGATGGGAGAGGGGATTGCAGGATGGGTGGCTAAAAATGCCACTCCCCTTATAGTCCCTGATGCAAAATCGGACCCTAGGTTCAATGACAGTATAGACAGGATTATAAAATTTAAAACACGTTCTATCCTCTGTGTGCCGATAATCAATAAGAGCAAGACTATAGGCATTATCGAGATGATAAACAAATCCGACGGAAGAAAATTTGATAATTACGACCTTGAACTCCTGTCAAAACTCGTAGATCAGGCCGCTATAGCGCTTGAGAGGTCATACCTCTACCAGCAGATGGCAGACCTCGCAGTGACAGATGACCTGACCAAACTCTTCAACTTCAGGTACCTGGACCAGACCCTTGATATCGAGATCAGGAGATGCCAGCGCTACGGTTCCTCTGTCTCGCTTATATTCTTTGATATGGACTATTTTAAACGCGTAAATGACACCCATGGGCATCTGATGGGAAGCAAGGTCTTAATTGAGGTTGCACAGATCCTTATCGATAATCTCAGGGATATAGATATCATAGCCAGGTATGGCGGGGATGAGTTCGTTATTGTCCTTCCGGAGACAGATGTGACAACCACTGTCAGGATCACAAAAAGGCTATGGAAGGCGATAAGAGAGCATGAATTCTTAAGGGAGGAGCATTTCGGCGTGAAGCTTACCGCAAGCTTCGGTATTGCCGGATATCCTGACCATGCCAAGATAAAGAAGGATCTTATCCGCCTTGCAGATCAGGCAATGTATAAGGCAAAGAACAGTGGCCGCGATAATATCTGTATTACCGAAAAATAGCCTTTAGGATACTGCATAAAGTCCACAGCCTATAGCGCCATTGTATTGCGGGTATTTTAATGTAACCACTTTTGCGCATAGTCTTTCCTCAAGCATAATCTGGAGCGCATAAATCCGGCCGCCGCCGCCTGCAAGAACAACCTTTTCGCTCCGATGCTTATTCAACATAGGCATAATTCTCTTCAGAATGGTCAGGTTGACACCGGCACAGAGCCTTTCAATTAAAGCCCCCCCTGTCATCTTACCGATCAGTTCCGACTCCCCAAAGACCGCACACGTGGAATCGAGCTCAACAGGGTCTGTATGATGCCTTCCAAGTTCCTCGATATCTACTCCCAATACAGTTGCCATATTTTCAAGGTATCTGCCACAGCTTGCCGCACACTTGTCATTCATTGTAAAATCCTCAATCCTCCCATCCCTCACCAGTATCACCTTAACATCCTGACCCCCAATATCGAGGAGCGTAAAATCCCTGAAACCGGTCTGATATACGGCGCCCCTTGTATGGGCCTTTATTTCCGGTATTACATCGGTCCCATTTATTCCGGCTGCGTTCCTTCCATAACCTGTTGCCACAATCCTTAATGGATCCATATCGGAGAAACCAATCTTTTTGTAATCGACCATGATCCTTTCTCCCTCCCTCTTTATATATCCCCTGTAGAAAACAGCCGTATCAAATGTCTTCATTGTAGTGATCTCCATCTCCTCCGCCGAAGGGATGCTCGAGATGGAGACGATCTTTACAGATCTGCTTCCCAGGTCTATACCGATAAACATAATTACTATCCCCTGAGCCCCTTCCTATCCCTGAGCATATCTATAAATCCCTCTATCCTGATCTTGGACCTTTCATCTAAGGGGCCTGGCCTGTCAAACTCAAGGGTAAGGATTGATTTATCTATATCTCTCCTGAATAGGATATCCTCAATCTGATGATGGCAAAAGGACTGGACATAGTGTATGATCCCGTCGATCCTGCGCCGTAACACCTCCGCCTTTATATCATTTATCCTGTCCAGAATATCATAGGGGTATGTATACATTAGGTACTGTTCGACAAGTCCATCTGTTTCATATGGCATGGAAAACTGTCTCTGAACCTCATTGAAGACCACCCTTGCCCCCAGTCCTTCTGTAAATCTATGCATATCGGAAACAATTGGAGGTATACCTATGAATCCTATCCTGGGCCTCCTTTGATCTGTCAGGTGCGGCTTGTTGCTGATCGTATTTAGTACTATATCTACCTTCCTTTCAAACCTGTCCGGGTCTCCGAGCATATCTGTTGTATTAATCAGGAATATATGGTTATCCTCCCCTGATACAAGATCAGACCTCCATGTTATCTCGTCTATATATCTGATCTTTCTCCTGATCTGATCGATCCTCTCCTTTGCCCTGGAAACATCTGCCCATCCCACCCCGAGCCTGTCCATAAGCCGCTCCATCTCAAGCTTAAGAAGGTTTGGGTCCTTAGAAGATGGATAGGCAAACGGGATCACCCTTTTCCCTCTGGATCTTAATACCTCCATTAGGGAGTGATTCTGGCTGCAATCCCCCTCTGTTACAGCTATTATCTCGCTGATCCCGGATCTTACGGCAACTGAGTAGAGGCCCTTTATCCATGCGCAGGAATTCCTTGGAAATCCATCCATCTCAGCTGAATCAACGAGGGAGTAAGGGTCCTTGTCAGTCATGAAATTGTTGTTTAAGTCTACAGGAATCCTCCCTGCGGCATATAGGATCTCTATGGGGATGGTAGATGTTATTCCGATCTGCTGATTCATATATGATTATGATAAGTGTGAAATACTTGCAAGTCAAGAAAGAGAAAGGATACTGATAAATTAAGTCTTTGGAGGCTCAGCAAGCTCTGCCAATGCCGGCCTCTCCTCATCGAGGCTTACGAGCCTTTCCCCAAATCGGTCCAGCCTCCGGTTGGCCTCCTGATATTTTCCAACGGCATTATTTAGATGCGATCCTATCACCTCAAACTCCTTCCTGAAGCGCTCAAAATCACCCTTTAGCCTTTCAATCTGGCTTATAATAATCTGAGCCGACCTCTCAATACGAAGACCCTTTAATCCCAGGAGTATGGCCTGTAGATATGCGTAAAAGGAGTTAGGAGACACGGGTACAACCTTCTTCTTGAGGGCATACAAGGCTACTGCATCATCATCACCAAATGCCTCGTCCTTTATTATGGTCTCGTAATAGACATTTTCTGCAGGGATATACATAAGTGCAAAGTCAAATGTCCCTTCATCAGGCAATATATATTTATTGGCTATTGTATCTATATGTTTTTTTACGTCAGAGTTAAATTTTTTTCTGGCCGCTCGCTTTTCATCATCTGAACTGCTTTCAATAAGCCTCTTGAAGTTTTCGAGTGGGAATTTTGAATCCACAGGCACCAGGCCCTGGCCGAGATGTATTACCGCATCTACCCGATCCCCTGTTTTAAACTGGTATTGAAGGGAAAAGTGTGTGGGGGGAAGTATCTGCCCTAATAAGTCGCCAAGGAATAACTCGCCAAGACCACCCCGGAGTTTAGGAGACCTTAGGATCTCCTGAAGGCTTGATATATCCTTTCCTACCTCAAATACCCTCTTTGTTGCCTCTGACAGCTCCCCTAAGTTCTGCCGTACTTCACCTACGACCTTTGCTGCATTGTCAAGTCTTGTCCCTATCTGGCCGGTCGAATTCTGCATCTGCTGGGACATGCTTGATAGCTGTGTATTAACCTGAGATGTAATATTGGAAAGCTGCTGGTTTATGTTTGATGTGCTGGTCGAAAGGCTGTCATTAAGCTGTCCTCTAAGTGAATCGATCTGCTGGTGCATTAGGAGGATGGATTGGTCAGGCCTTTTTTTTGAGATGATGGTAAATAGAAACAATACGATCAGGCACGCGAGGAGTATAATAATTATAATATCCATATCTCAGTTCGATCTCAATTTTGGCAAATATATCAGCCGATCCTAATGATGTCAAGGACGAGTCCACTATCAATTCTATGAATTCCATGGAGCTTATTTTATTCATAAAACTTGACAAGACCTTTTCCTTTCCCTATTCTTGTAACAATTGTTACTAAACAGTAATCATGGTATTTATAGTATATAGCTAATATTTCTTGGGTTTTCAATGAGTTCAAATATTCCATTAGTCTGGCATCCCTTTTGCGTCCTGTTACTAGTGGGATATGTATCCCTCCTTCCGAAGGCGGATAATGGAGGGAAAGGGGAGCCGAATATAACACATCAAAAGGAGGTCAAACATGGATTTAGAAGGTACTGGACAGAAACATGCCGGCAGGGTTTTGGTGGTCGATGATGAACCCGATGTTCGAAAGGCAGTACGCTTAACACTAACCAAGGCCGGCTATGAGGTTGTAGAGGCTGAGGATGGGCAAAAGGGGATAGAGGCTATTAAATCCGGGTATAACCCGCTGAAGCTCGATGTAGTTATCTGCGATATCCAGATGCCGAAGATCAATGGGATGGAGGCTATCGCATATTTCCGGTCACAATTTCCATCGGTTCCGGTAGTAGTCATAACAGGCAAACCCAATCTTCAGGGGGCTACTACCCTTTTCAAGCAGGGGATAGTAGAGTATCTGCTCAAGCCGGTTGCGCCAGAAAAACTAGTCGAAGTGGTGAATAAGGCGGTGAAGGAGCGGGTGCCCTTTAAGGGTTAGCCAATACACTGGCCTGACGTCACATAAATGTCTGCTTGTCGATCAGATGAGGTTCCGGAGGGCGGGAACATCCCCGCCCTTATATCTCCTAAATTAAAGAAATAACCTATGTAAAAGATGGATTGAGATTGCTATGAAAAAGAAACACCATGTCCTCATTGTTGAAGATGAACCCCTGATGAGGATGTCTATCGCAGAATCATTAAGACATGAAGGATACCTGGTAACCGACGTAAACACAGGGAGTGAAGGGCTCAATCTGGCTCAAAGCAAAAATTATGCTGCTGTAATCACCGACCTAAAACTTCCAGGGGCTGATGGGATAGAGATATTAAAGGCATCGATGCGCTCCTCCCCTGTTACACAAGTGATTATCATTACTGCCTATGCCTCAATCCAAACTGCAGTTGAGGCGATGAAAGAGGGGGCGCGGGACTATCTCACAAAACCTTTTTCCACAGAAGAGCTGCTCTTAATACTCAAGAGATCCATTGAATATAAGGAGATGGAAGAGGAAAATATCTATCTAAGGCAACAGGAGGCAAAGCTTGCAGTAGTGGCTAAGATTTTGGGCAACATCAGTCATGATGTAAAAAATCTCCTGATGCCGGTACTGACAGGCGTAAAGCTCCTGGATACGGAACTCAAAGAGCTATTTGAAAGGATACCTCATAACAAATCATCTAATCTCTCTCAAAGCCGGACGATGTGTGATGATGTCCTGGAGATGCTGAGAGACTCAACCAGGCGTTTTCAGGAGAGGATGAAGGAGATTGCGGATGTTGTAAAAGGGATAATTGCCCCTCCCCAATTTGAACCATGTCAGGTGGCAGAGGTGGTCGATGGCGCCATAAAGACCTTAGGCATGCTTGCTGCAGAGAAAAAGATCTCTCTGGCTGCCGAAGGACTCAATAACCTTCCACCCATTCAGGGAGACAAACGCCGCCTATTCAATGCCTTTTATAACCTTATCAATAACGCTATTGAGGAGGTCCCTCTGGGCGGCTCCATAATCGTTCGCACCAACGGGGTTTCCGGCACAGGGATGATACAGATATCTGTAACAGACAATGGCCGCGGAATGCCGCCGGAGGTGCGCGACAGCCTCTTCTCTGCGGGGGCAATAAGCAGGAAGCCTGGCGGGACCGGCCTGGGGACGCAAATTATCAAGGATGCCGTGGATCTTCATCATGGCCAGATCAAGGTCGAGAGTAAGGAGGGGGCAGGAACTACATTCCTCCTGAGTCTTCCCATTCAACAACCCGAAGAGAGTGAAAGATAGGGCTGGCCTGGCCACTCTTCCCTTGCTTTAGTAGAGACCATGCTCATTAAATAATTTTGAGTAGTTCTTATCGATCTTTAGTATGTGACCCTCCCACCAATCTTTAAGGAAATTCAATATCTCCAATGTAAGTACAAAACCTGCATTTTCCAATCGCTCTTTTAGTTCCAGGACCTTCTTTGTGTATCTCTCGTGTTCTGACTTGTGTTCATGATACCAGACAAAATTGAATTGAAGCATATATTGTTCTTCTGTCTTAAAATGTATATTTGCATATTCTACCATCTCGGCAATTACCGTACTTTGTATTTCTCTCCCTTTTTCATCAAGCATTGCCTGGTGCAAGGTATTGATAATACCGAAAAGTTTTTTATGTTGCTCATCTAATTCTTTCACATCAACAGAATAATCCTTAGACCAGCTCATATAGATCATATCCCCCTCCTTCATAAATCTAATAATACAAGGAAAATCGCATATAAGTATTACATATTGATAGGGGATGTCAAGACCACTGACCACCCTTCCATTTTTTTCTTGACAAATTAGGCAATTTGAGGGATTATATTCCAGTTATGTATTTTACGTAGGCTGTGGCGATAAGGTGGAGGCGGGAGAATAGAGTTATATTTTATGGGAAATTAAGCTGTCTTCATAAAATAAGGATACATGAGTGCAGGAAAAGACTTACACCAGGGCCTTGGGGGAAGGGGTACGCAAAAGACACTTCCACAGAACAGAAAAGGACAAGGTTATCGATTTCGTTGTCCAGCTTGAGGTAAAAATAGAGGGTGCATGGAAACCAGTAATGCGGTATGATTGTAGTCATGACTTTGCTCATATAGACCGCTATAATATGTTGGGCGAAAAAGAAAGGGAACAACTCTATCTCACGTATGCAGAGTGCCTAACCCAGGCGGATGAAGATATCAATATCAACTGGGAGATTTACAGAGAAAACTTTTTAAAGGGAGGATATCCATGAACAGTTTAGAAAGAAGAAACAGCCTCCTGGGTATGGAGTTTGATCGATACATTAAAGAGCATCCAGAATTTACGAAGAGGATTCCTGATAACGCCCAGGTTATACTTCTTTTGGAGGGAGATGAGGAATTCAATAAATGGAGTATCCGCGTAGGGAAAGAACAGGCCGAAATCAACCAGCCTATTGTTTATGTAACCATAAAGAAGCTCGGCCCAGCTCATTCAAGGATTGAAGAACTGGAGATGGTAGGGGGATAGATACTATCGACAAATTGAACCTACTCGCCTTTAAGTCCCAGATGTTTTTTAAAAAAGGTTTGAGACGGGCTAACCAAAGAGGTTAAAGATTCCTCTTAAGCGATTCTTCTTCCTGCATAAACAGTATACCTGGACAATCATTAAAGTCTTGCAGCTTTTGGGCGATTGAAATATAATTCCCTGACAGTCTATAGATAAAAGATCTCTCAAATGGAAAGAAAAATCTATTATGAGCAAATTGAAAAAGAAGATACCGAAATTCAAAAGTGATGCGGAGGAGGTCGAATTCTGGTCAACCCATGATTCCACCGAATATGTGGATTATTCAAAGGCAAAGAAGACGCCATTCCCGAAACT
>JACRHA010000176.1 GCA_016234185.1 Nitrospirota bacterium | reverse complement strand
GCAGGGGGAATCAGGGCCGGGGCAACCACCGGTAGCGCCCTTAGGGATTATCTTTTGAGGAATAAAGATTTCCAGGGGGCGTCAGGCATGACAACATTCAAGCCTGACGGCGATGTGGAAAAGAAGCCTTTTATAATACAGATAAGGGATGGAAGGTTTGTCCAGATAAATTAAATGCAACCACTATTGATTTTTTTATAAAGTGCATTTACCCTGAGCAGGGCGAAGGGTCTCTGTTTAGTAGGAGAAGATGATGTCTTTTTTCAGCAAGGTATTGGTAGCAAACAGGGGGGAAATCGCACTTAGGATCATAAGGGCATGCAAGGAGCTCAAGATCCCCGCAATAGCAATTCACTCAGCGGCAGATGCCACAGCCCTCTATGTAAAAAAGGCCGATGAATCTGCGCTGGTAGGCCCGGGCCCAATTACCGGCTACCTTAACATCTATAGAATTATCGATCTTGCAAAACAGATGGGGGCCGATGCAATCCACCCGGGATATGGCTTCTTAGCGGAGAATGCCGAGTTTGCAAGGGAATGCCTTGCAAATAATATCACCTTCATAGGTCCATCCTCTGAGGCTATAGGATTGATGGGGAATAAGGTCTCTGCCAGGAGACTTATGTCCAGGGCCGGTATACCGATTGTGCCGGGAATAATGGATAATCTAAATTCCATAAAAGAAGCAATGGATGCGGCAGAGACAATAGGATTCCCTGTAATGCTGAAGGCAGCCGGAGGGGGGGGAGGCAGGGGTCTCAGGATCTGCAATGACAGATCTGACCTTGAGAGATTTTTTAACACAACAAAGGTGGAGGCAATGGCCTCATTCGGAAACGACGATATATACATGGAAAGGTGCATCAGGTCGCCCCATCATATCGAGTTCCAGATATTAGCTGACCATCACGGAAATATCATACATCTGGGGGAAAGGGACTGCTCTATACAGAGGAGGCATCAAAAGCTGGTAGAGATCGCCCCATCGCTCTTTCTGGATAATGACCTGCGCAAGAAGATGGGAAATATTGCTGTTGAGGCGGCAAGGATTGCAGGCTACACAAGCGCCGGGACTGTAGAGTTTCTGATGGATGAGAATAAGGCATTCTATTTCCTTGAGATGAACACAAGGATTCAGGTAGAACACACCGTGACAGAGGAGGTAACCGGTCTTGACATTGTGAAGGAGATGATAAGGATTGCCGCAGGGGAAAGGCTTTCCATAAGCCAGGAGGAGGTCAGAATTGATGGCCATGCCATAGAATGCAGGATCAATGCTGAGGACCCGATGCGGGGCTTCCTCCCGACACCAGGCAAGATCACGGCCTACTATTCACCGGGAGGATTTGGCGTAAGGATAGATGGGAATGTATATGCCGGCTATCAGGTGCCGCAATATTATGACTCTCTGCTGGCTAAACTCACTGTAAAGGGGAGGACATGGGACGAAACCTGTGACAGGATGTACAGGTGTCTTGATGAATATGTGATCCGCGGCGTCAAGACCACAATCCCGTTTTACAAGAGGATAATGCTGGATGAGAACTTCAGGCAGGGAAAATTTGATACCAATTACATAGACGAGAGGCTTGAGCAGCTTGTCTACCAGGATGTAAGGGACCCGGTGGATCTGGTCCTTGCCTTCTCTGCTGCCATAATTGCACATACGAGGAGATAATAATGGTTTATATCGGAGGATCTGCCGGTGCCGACAAATAAGAGGGTGAAGATAACGGATACCACATTAAGGGATGCCCATCAATCCCTCATTGCAACAAGACTGAAGACGGATGACATGATCCCGATTGCCGAGAAGATTGAGCGGGTGGGGTTCTGGTCTGTAGAGATGTGGGGCGGGGCCACGTTTGATACCGCCATAAGATATATGAAGGAAGACCCCTGGGAGAGGGTCAGAAGCCTTAAGAAGTTAATGCCGCATACACCCCTTCAGATGTTGCTCAGGGGGCAGAACCTGGTTGGATACAGACACTACGCGGACGATACCGTGGAAAAGTTCGTAGAGAGATCAATAGCTAACGGGATTAATATAATCAGGATCTTTGACGCCTTGAATGATTTCAGGAATATAAAGAGCGCCGTAAAAACGACGCTAAAGAACGGCGGAAAGGTCGAGGGGACCCTCTGCTATACGATCAGTCCTGTACACACCATAGACCTCTTTATCGATATGGCAAAGAGGCTTGAGGATATGGGATCTGACACCATCTGTGTAAAGGATATGGCCGGCCTCCTTTCCCCCAATGTGGTATATGACCTGATATCAAAGATGAAAAAGGCAGTAAGCGTGCCGATCCATCTCCATTGTCACGATACAAGCGGGACAGGGGCAGCAACATATCTGAAGGCCGTTGAGGCAGGCATTGATATCATAGATACTGCGATATCCTCCCTGGCCTCAGGGACATCCCAGCCTCCGACAGAAACCATGGTAACGATGCTGAAAAATTCAAGGTACGATACAAGACTTGATCTGAATCTGCTTGCAGAAATAGCAAATCACTTTAGATCTATCAGAAAAAAGTATGCATCCTTTGAATCGGACTATACAGGTGTGGACCCGGCTGTGCTCATTTATCAGATACCCGGAGGGATGATATCTAACCTGGCATCACAATTAAAGGAACAGAAGGCCCTTGACAGGATAAGGGAGGTTTTGGACGAGGTCCCAAGGGTAAGGGAGGATATGGGATATCCGCCCCTTGTTACCCCATCCAGCCAGATCGTTGGTACGCAGGCGACCTTAAACGTCCTCACCGGCGAGCGATATAAGGTCATCACGAGCGAGACAAAGAACTACCTGAAGGGGCTCTACGGAAGGCCGCCTGCCCCCATAAATGAGGATGTAAGGAGGAGCGCCATAGGAGAGGAAGAGTTTATCGAATGCAGGCCGGCAGACCTGATTGAACCGGAGATGGAGCGGGCCAAAAAGGAGGCGCCTGATACTGCCAAGACGAGCGAGGATATTCTTATATATGCCCTCTTCCCGAAGATCGCCAAGGAGTTCTTTGAGGCCAGAGAGAGGGGTGAACTCGGTAAATGGAACCCTGCAGAGGACAAGCCTCCTTTACCAGAGGGTTCAAAGGAGGCCGTACCGGTCTTTGCCCCAAGTGAATTTAATATCAAGGTACATGGCGAGACCTTTCATGTAAAGGTAGGCGGTATGGGCCACCCGGGGGAGGGAGGAAGACCATTTTTCCTCTATCTGAACGGCGAGCTTGAGGAGGTGATGGTCGAGTCCCTTGTTGAGATAGTGCCGAGCAGCGAGGGGAGGATAGACTCCGCAGTCGGGGGAAGGTCTACAAGACCAAAGGCATCCCATGAAGGGGATGTAACTACAGCCATGCCCGGGACTGTAGTTAATATCAAGGTAAAGGTTGGCGACACGGTAGAGGCAGGCGATACAGTGCTCATAGTTGAGGCGATGAAGATGGAGAACGAGATACACACCCCCATAGCCGGGGAGGTAAAAAATATATATGTTTCAGAGGGAGACCGCGTTAATCCCGATGAGGTACTGGTGGCAGTCAGATGATGGATTTTGCCCATAATATAAGGCTGTTATCTATTATAGCGCTACCGATACTCTTTGCCATTACCCTCCATGAGGCCGCCCACGCCGGGATAGCAGACAGGTGCGGAGATCCGACCGCAAGGAAACTCGGCAGACTAACATTAAACCCTATAGCGCATATAGACCTTTTCGGGACTATAATTATGCCTATTTTCCTCTTTTTATTCAGCGGATTCCTATTTGGATATGCAAAACCGGTTCCTGTCAATTTTATGAATCTTAAAAGGCTAAAGAGGGATATGGTCCTGGTGGCGGCATCAGGGCCTGCTACAAACTTCCTCCTCGCCCTGGCCAGCGGGATAATTTTTAGAACTTTCATAGCCATGGATCCGAGGCTTTTGTCTCACATAAGCAGGAATTCACACTTTATACCAGGTGGAGATATAGGCGCCTCAATCCTGGTCCCATTGCTTCTGATGCTCAATGCCAGTGTCCACATAAACCTGTTCTTTATGCTCTTCAATATGATCCCCATCCCACCATTAGATGGGGGAAGGGTCCTTGTCGGCCTTTTGCCTGACAAGGGTTCCAGGATGGTCAGCAGGATAGAACCCTACGGCGTATTTATAATACTATTGCTGGTGATGGCGGATCCGATCGGAATTATGGGGAATATCTTCCTGCCTATAGTAAACATCCTTGTTGGCCTTATATTGGGCAGGGCAATATAGATGGGAAAGACAAAGACGGCAAAGGATAAGATCTTGGTTGTCGATGATGAACAGGATACCAGGGATCTTTTGACCGAAATCTTAAAGAATGGAGGCTATGCCGTCTCTGCAATGTCCGATGGCCCTTCCGCCATAGAAGAGGCCAGGAAGAACCCTTTCAATCTCGCCTTTGTTGATCTTAAGATGCCTGGTATGGACGGTATAGAGGTAATAAAACAGATGCATAAGATTGATCCTGATCTGATGATCATCCTCCTTACGGGATACGGGACCATTGATTCCGCTGTCAGGGCAATGAAGGCCGGGGCATACGATTACATAACAAAGCCCTTCCAGGTCGATGAGATACTCATGACAGCGGGGAGGGCGCTCGAACACCAGCGCCTCCAAACTGAGAACACAATTTTAAAGAAGACGCTGGCAAACAGGTATAAGTTTGAAAATATTATAGGCGCCAGCAAGTCAATGGACAAGATGTATGAGATAATAGAGAGGGTTGCGGACAGCGACAGTACGGTCCTGATCCAGGGAGAGTCCGGAACAGGAAAGGAACTTGTTGCAAGGACAATCCACTTTAACAGTCCAAGGAAGGATGGTCCGTTTATTCCGATAAACTGCGGCGCTATTCCGGAGGGACTCCTCGAATCTGAGCTCTTCGGACATGAGAAGGGGGCATTTACAGGGGCAGTCGCAACCAGGCTCGGCAGGTTTGAGCTTGCAAATAGCGGGACTATATTCCTGGATGAGGTTGGCGAGATGCCCCCGGCCTTGCAGGTCAAGCTGTTAAGGGTCCTGCAAAGCAGGGAATTTGAAAGGGTAGGCGGCACAAAGACTATTAAGGTTGACATTAGAATTTTAGCCGCCACAAACCAGGACCTTGAAGAGGCGCTAAAGTCCGGCAAATTCAGGGAGGATCTCTATTACAGATTGAATGTGGTACAGATCCATATCCCGCCTCTCAGAGAGAGAAAGGATGATGTCCCGCTCCTCTTAGACCACTTTGTTGCTTTTTTTAATGAGAGGAAGAAGAAAAATATCCAGGGATTCTCTTCTGATGCAATGAAGCTGCTCATGGACTATAGATGGCCGGGAAATGTAAGGGAGATTGAAAACCTGATTGAACGCCTTGCTATATTGAAGGGGAGCGGGATTATAGAGATCCAGGATCTCCCGGAAAAGATATCAACCGTCTGCCCTATCACTGCCTCAGGACCAATTTCCAGGTTCCCGGATGAAGGCGTTGATCTGACCATGGAGATTAATGAGTTTGAAAACAGGCTGATCTTATCCGCAATGGAGAAAGCGAATGGGGTTAAAAGCAGGGCAGCCCACCTCCTGAGATTAAATCGCACCACCTTGGTTGAAAAAATGAAAAAGAAGGGCCTGACAGATCCTGCCGGCAGAAAAAGGGCCTGCCTTGAGCCTGCCGAAGGGTCTAACTTTTGACTACATAGTTGTCATTAATTTGACGGAAATCACCAAGTTTAAAAATCCTCCCATATAGGCTTCAATCAGAAAAGCAGAGTATTCCAAGGTAGCAGGCATCAACTGAAAGTCCTCTACCACTAAGGAGATTATCAGGACCAGCCTTAAGGTCCTCGCTATCTCATTTGAGAATAAGGCCCCTTTCTGTCATCCCTAAACCTATCTGGCATATTTGTTGCTGTACTATATCAGATCGATCTTTTCTGTCATTCCCGTGCAAACGGGAATCCAGTTTTTTTCAAGTAGTTCTATACTCTCTGGATTCCTGCCTTCGCAGGAATGACGACTTTTTACGAGGGAATCATTTATGGCTATAACAAAAAATCTTATATACCGGCTATTAGCAATTTTCATCGTATTCCATTTTGTCTTTCCGCCGCCTGCCTCTTTTTCATTTCCCTATCAGGAAGATAATGGCGACCTGGATCCTATCTTCCGGGGAGACCTGAAGGAAGAGGGCTCCATGTTGTACCAGGAGGGTATAAGGCTTCTGAAGGAGAGTAAATTTATTGATGCCTCTTTGAAATTTAAGGAACTTATCGCCGGACATCCTGATTCAGGACTCGCCCCGCTGGCCGGCATCCTTATTGGTGATTCATATCTGAGGGAGGGCGAAACCAGTCCGGCACGGTTTAATGATGCCCTTGAGGCATATCAAGAGGTAAGAAAAGGACATCCTAGTGGAGATGTGGGGGCTATTACCCTGCTTAGGATAGGAGATGCATATCAAAGGCTTGGTTTCTCTTATGAGGCCACGGGCAGTTTCAGGAGGATATACGCTGAATTTCCGGGGAGCAGATTTATACCAAAGGCAAGGGCCAGGACGGCAAATGCGTATCTCCTTTCCGGGAGATATCAGGAGGCACTCAGAGAGGCACAGGCAATAATAGAGAGTTATCCCAAAAGTATGGAGGCAGCAGACGCATTTTTTATGAAGGGATATACCTTAAACCATATGAAGAGATATGGCGAGGCAGGGAAGGCCTACATGGAAGGATCTGCTAAGTGGCCGGACTACCCGAGGTCTAATCCGGTGATACTCTATGACATGGGCGAAAATTATATGAGACTCGGCAGATATGAGCCGGCAAGGGAGGCCTTCCAGGCCCTTGTCAACATCTACCCGAAGTATAATCTTTCAGTAAAGGCGATGAAAAATATTGGTGATTCCTACAAATTGGAAGGGAAAGGGATCGAGGCAATCAAGATCTACAGGGAAACAGTCGATTTATTTCCTGGAGATGAATCTATAAATGGGATAAAGGCGATATTGGAAGAAGGGGAGATTTTTCAATCGGCCATTAATGCAACAAAAGAAAAACGGATAAAGGATGCAATTAATGCATTTAATGACCTTCTTATAAAATATCCTAATGGGATCAAGACTGATGAGACAAAAAAAGCCCTTGCAAGACTGGTCAAAGATTATATCTCAGACCAGTTCAGGTCAGAAGGGTGTCTTGCCGCCTCAATCACATATAAGAAATTTAAGGAAAGGGTTGGGGCAAAAATAGGGGATGCAGACATTTACTCCTTATTGGGCGACTGTTACATGGGCCTTGGTCTCTACGATGGGGCCGCTGAGATCTACGGTGAGGCTATTAAGATAGGTGGAACCGGCGAAGAGACGCGTTACAGGATCGGCGAGGCAGGATTTCTCGCGGGTGATTATGTAAATGCAGGCAGGCATTTTGAAGAATTCATCTCAAGTTATCCCAGGAGCAGCAGGCTGGTCGATGCATATAGGTATCTTGGGATCTCCTCTTACCGGACCAGAGATTATAAAAGGAGCAGAGAGGCATTTGCCCGTATCCTTGAGCGCTCTAAGGACAACAAGCACCGTGTGGAGGGTTATAGCTATATAGTCGGATCTTATATTGCCGATGGATCGCCGGATAGGGCGTCCTCTGCTTACAAGAAGCTGCTTGATCAATTAAAGGATCCGGACCCCGGGCTTCTTATCCGCCTCGGAGATGCACTTTTTGCATCTAATGATTGCAAGGGGGCCGTCGTTGCATATGAGAAGGCCCTTGAGAGGACGGCGGCGGGATACGAGGCAGACTATACCCGCTACCAGATTGGTGTCTGTCAGGCCAGGAACAATAAGGACGCATTATCAGGGGGGATATTTTCAGATCTCGCAAAAAGATCAGGATCTGAGATCATTAAAAGACTTGCCGATGAGAGGGGCAAGCTCCTCAGTGCTCGGTAGATACCTATCGTAGGTGTTTACCCAGCGAGCAAAGCGAGCGTTGAGGGGGAGGCGACGATCATCTGTGGGGGCCCGTGCGGTGCAGTTGCTCCTCCGATGCCCCCACTCCCCGCGCTTGCACCGGCCAAGCCGGATGCTCGCTTCGGCTTTGCCGGTGGAGGGGGATGGTCGCTCCCCTGAGATTGGGGCGACGCAAGCCCCTACAAAAAGGAGGAACCAGATATGCTAGAGAAGAGTACAGACGTGGCGCTGTTAAATAAGGCCTTTTCAAGCTTTAATGCCGCATCAGCAAGCCTTGTCAAATATTATCGCGGACTTGAGGAGAGGATAAAAGAGCTGGACCTTGAGCTTGAAGAGAAAAACAGGGAGCTAATCTCAAGCCTCCTTGAGAGGGATGAGATAAAGAACTATCTTGGCTCAATCCTCCAGAGTCTGCATGTTGGGGTGGTTATGATGGACATGAGTGGAAAGATAACCATTTTTAACAAGGCGGCAGAAACAATAACCGGAACGAAGCTGCCCGATGTAATAGGAAGGAGGATAAATGACATCTTCACCTCCTTCCATCTGCCAGGCTCCCCGGCTAAAAGCAGACCCAAAAGGGTACAGGGTACGGTTCCTACCCCCTACACCCTACACCCTACCCCCTCTGAGGAGGCCGGGGGGGCTTCAAGGAAATTCTATAAAAAGCTGGGACAGCATCAGAGCGAGATCAGCTGGACCAGGAGGGATGGAGAGAGACTGGTTCTGTCGCTTCTCCTCTCGGATGTGACGGATTTTCAGGGAAATCCAGTAGGCTCTGTCCTCCTTATCAACGATATTACGGAGGTAAGAAGGTTCAGAGAGCAGGCAGAGAGGAATTCCAGGCTTAGAGCCATGGGAGAGATGTCGGTCAGGATAGCCCATGATTTGAGGAATCCCCTTGGAAGCATAGAGCTCTTTGCCTCAATCTTAAAAAAAGAGATAAATGGCGACAGGGACAAGGCAGACCTTCTTGATCATATCTCCCTGGGTATCAAGAGCATGGACAGACTGATATCCAATCTCCTCTTCTTTACAAGACCCCAAAAACCGATCTTTAAGAAGACAGATATAAACAGGGTCGTTGAAGATTCGATCCTTTTCTCCTCCCATCTTATCAATGGCAATAACATAGAGGTAAATAAGGATCTATTGACCAACGGTATGGAGATATTCTGCGACGAGGAACTTATGAAACAGGTCTTCCTTAATATGATACTTAATGCTGTCCAGTCAATGCCGGAAGGTGGGAAGCTCTCTATAGCCCTTGAAAGGAAGGATGATAAGGGAGAGATAAGGATATCAGTCGCAGATACGGGCGGCGGCATCCGCAGGGAATATATGGACAAGATATTTGACCCCTTTTTTACAACAAGGGATAGGGGGACAGGATTGGGGCTGGCCATAGTCCATAATATAGTCCAGGCCCACGACGGAACGATTGAAGTGGAATCATACCCGAACAGGGGAAGCCGGTTTATAATCCGCATGCCCTCTGCAAGGAGGCAAAGGATCTATTTGTAGGGGCTTGCGTCGCCCCCTCCACCGGCAAAGCCGGATGGAGCCTCCCCCTCTCGCGCTCGCTTTGCTCGCTAGGTAGATCCCCACGGGCGGCGAAACGGGAGGACCCAGCCTTTAAGGGGAGTGAATGACGTTTTGCGCACGAAGCGCGACGCAGTGAGTGTCACGGGCAAGCCCGTGGGGATCTACGGAGGTATCTTGAGATGATAACAAGGCCCATTCTTGTGGTAGATGATGAACCGGAGATGAGGATGGCTGTATATGAATCTCTTACCAGATCAGGATATAACGTGGCTACGGCAATCGATGGGAAGGATGCCATTGAAAAGATCTATTCCTATGACTTCGGCATGGTCATTACAGATATGAAGATGCCCGGGATGGATGGAATGAACCTTCTTAGGGAACTCAAGAGGAGGACACTGAAGATACCTGTTGTAATGATAACGGCCTACGGTACCATAGATATGGCTGTCAATGCAATGAAGCTCGGCGCCTATGATTACGTAATCAAGCCATTTAAATATGAAACCCTTGAGGATGTCATAAAGAGGGCCCTGGGCGCTACAGGAGAAGTCCCTGTTAAGACATGTTCAAAAGAGAGGGAGTTCATAACGGCTGATCCCCAAATGCTAAAACTCCTATCGATGGTTAAGATCATAGCCTCAAGCCCATCCACCATACTCATCCAGGGTGAAAGCGGCACCGGAAAGGAGGTTGCTGCCAGATTTGTACACAAGATGAGCAACCGGGCAAACGGGCCATTTGTCGCGGTTAACTGTGCTGCCCTCCCCGAAGGACTCCTTGAGAGCGAGCTATTTGGCTTTGAAAAAGGGGCCTTTACAGGTGCAAACACAAGGAGGGTTGGAAAATTCGAGCTTGCCAACGGGGGCACGCTCCTCCTGGATGAGATAAGCGAGATGAGCCTGTCTCTTCAGGCCAAACTGCTGCGGGTTATCCAGGAGAGGGAGGTTGACAGGATAGGAGGAAGGCTCCCCGTCCCGCTTGATATAAGGATCGTCGCAACCACGAACAGGTCGTTAAAGAACGAGGTGGAAAGGGGGACATTCCGAGAAGATCTCTATTACAGGCTGAATGTCTTTCCAATCTTCCTGCCTCCCCTGCGCGAGAGGAAAGGAGATATACCGCTCCTTGCAGATTTCTTTGTAAAGAAATTCAGTTTAATGATGGGAAAGAATTGCATGCGGATCTCTAAGGATGCGGAAAATTATCTTCAGGCTATGGAGTGGAAGGGGAATATCAGGGAGTTTGAGAACTATATAGAGAGGGTGGTCATCTTAAAAGACGGCATGGAGATAACAGCCAAAGACCTTATTGATGATATCACTGAGATAGGACGCCCTGTCCGGATCAGCAGGTTCGACAAGCTCACTACAGGCAGGGACGACAAGCAGTCCATGCATGAAATGGAGAAGGACTTTATATTAAAAACGCTGGATAACACAGGCGGAAACAGGACACACGCTGCAAAGATACTGGGGATAAGCATAAGAACACTGAGGAACAGGCTTAAAGAATACAAGATACCCGAAGGGGGGAAAAACTTGCCTATCCATTAGGAAAAAGTTGTAGGGCAGGAAGAAGGTCTTGTAGGGGCGTATTGCGATACACCCCTTGAGAAACAAGGACTTCTACATCTGGTACGGCAATTGCAAATTAAAACCAGAAGGGAGACAGATATGATATTTGGAAAAACCATAGGACTGCTTGAAAACCTGCTTGACTTAAGATCCAAAAGACATAACCTGATCCTCTCCAACATAGCCAATCAGGATACCCCCCGATATAAGGCCAGGGACCTTAGTTTTACTGATGAACTAAAGGCCAGGATCAACGCTCCCGGTGAAGGCCTTATGGTTACCTCTCCGGGACATATAGGCGGGGGCCGAGATGTCTTTAATGAAAAGGGAAAGGTCATAACTGAAACGACCAAGGCCATCGGGATCGATCAGAACAGCGTCAATGTAGATCAGGAGATGGCTAGCCTGGCCGAAAACAGCATTATGTATAATGCAACGGCCCAGATAATAGGATCAAAATTCAAGGCATTAAAGAATGCCGTCAGGGAAGGGAGATAAGAGATGGAACTTGGAAACGCCCTGTCTATAAGCGCTTCCGGTCTGGATGCACAGCGCATCAGGATGAATGTTATCGCAAGCAACTTGGCGAATATAAGTTCCACCCGGACCCCTTCAGGGGGCCCCTACAGGAAGAGAGACGTTGTCTTCTCCTCTGCCCCTCCTGATGGAACCTTTAAGGGTATCTTCTCTCAGGAAATGGGAGAGGATGAATCAGGCGTTGATGTAGTCTCTATTGTTGAGGATATGCGGCCATTTAAGAAGGTCTTTGACCCGGGACATCCGGACGCAGACGAGACCGGGTATCTCCTGCTTCCAAATGTGAATACCATGGAGGAGATGGTCAACATGATCTCTGCCTCAAGGTCATACGAAGCAAATATCACAGCCCTGAATACAACAAAGAATATGGCCTTAAAGGCCCTCGAGATCGGGAGATAATTAATGGATGATATCAGGATAAAACACCCATCCTTTTCCATTGCAAAGGAAGGTCTTGCACTTGACCGTAAGGAGGCTGCAGGCCAAAAATCATTCATCGACACATTAAAGGAATCGATTGATAAGGTAAATGAGATACAGAAGACTGCTGACAGCGCAGTGGAGGATCTTGCTGTCGGCAATACCCAAAACATTCATAGCACCATGATAGCCATGGAGAAGGCCGATCTATCTTTTCAGCTTATGATGCAGGTAAGGAACAAGCTGGTATCTGCCTATGAAGAGATCATGAGGATGCAGGTATAACGTATGGCAACGCCTATAGAACAGTTCAAGACATCAATCGGAAATATCTCTCTGGGCAGAAAAATTGCTGCCCTCTTAATAATTGCCGGATCAATAGCCAGCCTGACAATCTTTACCCTTTGGGCAAACAAGCAGGAGATGTCTGTCCTCTATGCGAATCTCTCAGCAGAGGACGCCGCCGCTGTTATTGCTAAACTCAAGGAACAGAAGATACCTTACGAGATAGGGGAGATGGGGTCCTCTATCCTGGTCCCGAGCGACAAGGTACATGAACTGCGGCTCAATCTTGCAGGTCAGGGTCTGCCCCAGGGGGGTGGCGTAGGTTTTGAGATCTTTGACAGGACAACAATGGGGATGACCGACTTCGTACAGAAATTAAATTATAAGCGGGCCCTTCAGGGGGAGCTTGCAAGGACAATAGGACAGCTCTCAGAAGTTGAAAAGGCGAGGGTGCACCTCGTTATCCCTGAAAAGTCGATATTTGCCGCAAACCAGGAGCGGGCAAGGGCGTCCGTGGTTTTAAAGCTGAAAGGCGGCAAACAACTTGCCGAGAGACAGGTACAGGGGATCGTTCACCTTGTCTCCTCAAGTGTAGAGGGGCTTACACCCCAGGACATAACCGTTGTTGATATCCATGGACAGATCCTCACCAGGGTAACAAGCGATTCATCTCTTGGCCAGCTTACAAGTTCGCAGATGGAATACCAGAAGCAGTTCGAAAAGGACCTGGAGGGGAAGGTCCAAACAATGCTGGAGCGCATTATAGGTCGGGAACGTGTCGTTGCCAGGGTTTCAGCAGACCTTGAGTTCAAGCAGGTCGAGAAGACAGAGGAGCGCTTTGATCCTGATACCCAGGTCGTAAGGAGCGAGCAGAGGAGCAAAGAAAAATCAAGCGGGGCCACAACAAATCCCTCCGGCGTGCCGGGACCGGCCTCCAACATCCCCGGGGCCGAAATTGCAGGGACGCAGAGTCAGGGTGCGTCCAACTCCTCTAACTCAGACAGGGAGAACGAGACTATAAATTACGAGATAAGCAAGACTGTAAGCAGGATCATCGAGCCTGTTGGGGCCGTCAGAAAGATATCCGTAGCCGTCCTTGTGGATGGCAGTTACGATGCTACCAAGGATGAAAAGGGTGAGTTATCACGAAAATATATACCGAGAAGTGCAGAGGAGATGAAAAAGATAGAAGAGATTGTCAAAAAGACAGTGGGATATGAGGGCGGACGGGGGGACCAGGTTGAGGTGGTCAATATACCCTTTGAGAATGTAAGCGTTCCGGAAGAGGAGATGGTCAGTATAAAGAACAGGAATATCAATGAGTGGCTTCCCTTTATTAAATATGGTGTTGCGGCAGTGGGATTTATCCTGGTCTTCCTGTTTATTGTCCGTCCCCTTATGAAGGGTCTCACCCCGACCTTTGAGAGGCAGCTAATGATCCCGAATACACTCCCCACACCTCTTAAGGAATTTGAGGTTGCTGAGCTCCCGTTAAGGGACAAGGTACTGGAGATGACCAAACAGAATCCACAGCATACTGCATTACTTGTCAAGAAGTGGCTAAAGGAGAAGTAGATGCCCACAGGCAACAAAGCCCCTGTAAATGAAAGCAGGAGTCAGGAGGAAAGTCTGGATCCTGAATCTTCTAAACAGCGAGCGGATGCGAGCGTAGGGAGGGGGAGGCTCCATCCGGCTTTGCCGGTGGAGGGGGATGGTCGCTCCCCTGAGATAGGCGAGGGGGCGACGCAAGCCCCTTAGAATAGGAGAACTAGAAAAGGATGGGAGCAAAGAAATTCACCGGGCACGAAAAGGCCGCGATACTCCTTATGGCTATCGGAGAGGACGCTGCTTCAGAGGTCCTGAAAAACCTGGATCTTAAAGATGTCCACCTGATCGGCAACTGCATCTCAAGCCTCAACAATATAGCCACCGACGACGTAAATCTGGTAATGAGAGAGTTCTCTGATTCAGCCTCATCTACAGACGGAGCAGTAGTCGGCGGTGACGACTATGTAAAAAAGGTACTCACAAAGGCGCTGGGTGCAGAGAAGGCGGGAAAGCTGCTAGAAAATCTCTCTTCCTCAACTACAAGCAGCCTTGAGACATTGAAGTACCTGGACTCTAAGACTATATCAAACTTTGTTAAGATTGAGCATCCCCAGACCATAGCATTAATACTCACATATCTGGATACTGACCATGCCGGTGAGGTAGTATCGCACCTCCCGGAACACTTACGGTCGGAGGTGCTCCAGAGGATGGCAATGATAGACAATATCCCTGTTGAGATAATAAAGGAACTTGAAGACACGCTGCAAAAGGAGCTTCAGGCGGCAGGGACTGCGCAGAAGAGGAAGGTTGGGGGGATAAAGGTAGTAGCTGAGATCTTAAATCAGATGGACAAGACCAACGAAGAGAAGATCCTGACTACAATCGACCAGTCGAATCCAAATCTATCAGAGCAGATCAAGAAGCTGATGTTCGTCTTCGATGACCTTGCAGACATCGACGACACCGGTATGCAGGAGATCTTAAAAGAGGTTGGCCGGGAGGATCTCGTGGCGGCCTTAAAGGGCGCCGGGGAGACTGTCAAAGAAAAGTTTACCAAGAATATGTCCGAGAGGGCCGCAGAGATCCTCAAAGAGGACATGGAGGCAAAAGGACCTATCAGGATAAGTGAAGTGGAAAAGGCCCAACAAGCGATTATCAAGACAGCAAAGAGGCTTGAGGCAGAGGGCAAGGTTGTGCTGCGGGGGAAGGGCGGGGAGGAGATGCTTGTCTAGGATAATTCAAGGCCATGATCTCTGTGATGAGATAAGGCCTTATACCATGGAGTCTATTGCCGGAGGCATACAGGGTGCAAATAATCCGGAGGATGCCTGTCCGTGCGCCATGGACAGTGGACAGGATGACAAGGCCCTGTCTGCTGAAAAGGAGGCCTTTCAGCAGGGCTATGAGGCAGGAGAAAAGGCCGGGGTTGAGGCCGCCAGGAAAAAGCTTGAAGGGGCAATTAACGGGATAGTCCTCCTGATTGAGGGGTTAAAAGACCTAAACAGGCAGATCTATGAAGAAGGTGAGATGAAAATCGTCGCCCTTGCCATCTGTATAGCCGAGAAGGTGATCCATTCAGAACTGAAGCAGAATCCTGAAATTATAGTCAATGTAGTAAGGGCTGCGCTGAAAAAGGTGCTCGACAGGGAGATGTTAACTATAAAGGTAAATCCGAAGGACTTTGAGGTACTGAACCGATACAGACCTGAACTGATCGCCTCTACAAACGAGAAGAGGGGATTGACCATTGAATGGGATGATTCGATTATGCCTGGAGGGTGCATGATCGAGACCAACCATGGTGAGGTGGATGCACGGATAGACAAGCAGCTCGAGGAGATTTCATTAGACCTGAAAGAGGAGATAGAGAGGAATGGTCCTCGAAAAGAAGATAGATAGGCTTATTCAATACATAGGCGAGATCGACCCGATCAAGATAAATGGGAAGGTAAGCCAGCTTGTCGGGCTGGTTATTGAAGGTCACGGGCCGGGCTCCGCTATCGGGGATATCTGTGAGGTCTACCCGAAGGACGGAGGGAATCCTGTTCAGGCTGAGGTAGTCGGGTTTAAGGAAGAAAAGATCCTCCTTATGCCTCTGGGTGAGATTAGGGGGCTCGGGCCAGGCAGTAGGATAGCGGCAAAGGGTCGCCGGGCCGGCATAAGGGTAGGCACAGAGATGTTCGGGAGGGTAATTGACGGACTCGGCGCCCCCCTGGATGGAAAGGGCTCTATCTGGGGAGAGGATGAATACCCTTTATATGCAAAACCCCCAAATCCCCTGCAACGCAGGAGGATAAAGGAGCCTCTTGATCTTGGCATCAGGGCCATAAACGGGGTACTGACATGCGGTAAGGGGCAAAGGCTGGGGATATTTGCAGGGAGCGGGGTAGGAAAGTCGATGCTCCTCGGCATGATAGCAAGAAACACAGAGGCGGATGTAAATGTTATCGCCCTGATCGGGGAGAGGGGGAGGGAGGTAAATGAGTTCATAGAGAGGGACCTGAAGGAGGGGATCAAGAGGTCTATAGTTATTGTCGCCACCTCGGATCAGCCCCCGCTCGTCAGGACAAGGGGGGCGTTTATAGCTACAACCATTGCGGAGTACTTCAGGGATATAGGGATGCACGTCGTACTTATGATGGATTCCGTCACGCGCTTTGCCCAGGCGCAGAGGGAGGTCGGGCTTGCCGTAGGGGAACCTGCCACAACAAAGGGGTATACCCCGTCTGTCTTTGCCCTGCTCCCCAAGCTGCTTGAAAGGGTTGGTATCGCGAACAGCGACGGTAGCATTACAGGCCTCTATACAGTGCTGGTAGAGGGTGATGACATAAATGATCCTGTCCCGGATGCGGTAAGGGCCATACTCGATGGCCATATTATCCTTTCAAGAGATCTTGCTATCCAGAACCATTACCCTGCAATCGACATCTTAAACAGCGTAAGCAGGGTCATGGTAGACATAGTCGATAAGCAACATTTAGAGGACTCAAAAAAAATAAGAGAGATACTCTCCACCTATAGAAAGGCAGAAGACCTCTTGAATATCGGGGCATATAAGCATGGGAGTAATCAAAAGATAGATCATGCAATCCAGGTAATTGACAGGATAAACGCCTATCTTAAGCAGGGGATGGATGAGAGGTTCGCAATTAAAGAATCGGTCTCAGATCTTAATCAGGTAGTGAAAGGAGGCAATGCATGAGGGCTGCCAGATTCACAATGAATGGCGTCTTAAACTACAGGAGACTCGTTGAGGAGGGGATACAGAGGGACATGGCTGAGACAGAAAAGATGATTAAGACAGAGGAATCACGGATCTCCTACCTCGAAGCTGTCCATAAAGAGTCGATGCGTGAATTGAAAAAAAAACAAGAGGAGGATATGAGCAGTCTCGAGATCGATATCTATTATACCTTCATTGCACAGACGACAAAGGAGATAGAGAAATGGAGAAGGGTCCTAAGCAAGCTTAAGAATCAATATGAAATAAAGAAGGCAGAACTTATTTCTGCCTTCAAGGATAAAAGGATAATGGAGACCATGAAGGAAAAGATGGACGAAGGCTACAATAACATGATCAAAAAGGAAGACCAGAAGGTGCTTGATGAGATCTCTATGGGTAAATACAACCATGGAAGGTCATCCCTAAAGTAGTTATTCGCAGGCAAGGCTGTGGGTAGCTGCTAGATGGGGCGACGCAAGTCCCCGGGAAAGGATTTTGATATGAGACATATTTTGATATTTGTAGTCGTGATCTCAATAATCACAAGTATTGATCTGATTGCATCGGAAAAAGAACAGGTCACCAGCGAGGCCGCTGTAAAGGGTTCAATAATAGGGTCGGAGCAATTCAGTAAAGAAGATTATCTGGGACTGCTTGAGGAACGGGAGAAGAGGCTCAATACTAAAGAAGAGGAGATCAGGAAGGAAGAGGAGACGCTCAGGATGCTGAAGCTCGGTATCGAAGAGGACATAAAAAGATACACAACGATTAAGAGCGAAATCCTTGATGACCTCATGCAGCTTGATAAGAAGAGGGATGAGAGGTTCAACAAGCTGGTAAAGATCTATGAAATAATGAGCCCGGGCGAGGCCGCCTTAAGGTTAGTCAAGATGGATGAGTCCACTGCCATCAAACTTATCTCCATGATGAAGGAGAAGGCTGCGGGAAAGATCCTGGGCCAGATGGAACCCTCCAGGGCAGCAAAGATAAGCGAAAAGATCGTGAAGGAAAGGACAGCGTCCAGGAGATAGTATGCCATTGCCATTAGATATTACATCTCCTGTAAACCAGAAGAATCCGTTATCCGCCGCAAGTATGCACGGGAGGTCTTCCACCGGGCACAGCGATGGTTTGTCTGCAGACCCTAACGGCATAGTATCCGATGACCGGTTTAAGAAGGAGATCACTGATTTCCTCTTATCCCTTTCTGCAATACCTATTATACAGGCCCAGACATCCATAGTCTCCCCTAAAGTAGCCCCCATATCACGCCATACCTTATATTCCGATACCTTCCTTTCACCTCTGCTGAGGAGGAACAATATTGGAAGCCCCTTTATCTTGGCAGAGGGGCAGGTCCTTAACCCTGATGGAGGCAATGCAGAGGCAAAGCGTGCTGTGCCTCTGCAGGAGGCCGCCTCCTTCCGTAGGGAGACCGGAAAGGCGTTAAGGAGCCTGCTTATCAGGGACACGGCAAAGTCCGCTATGGGTTGTCATTCCCGCGAAAGCGGGAATCCGGAAGACGTTGATTTTTCAAACCCTGGATTCCCGATAAAACCATTCGGGAATGACGAATTGGATTTTTGCAGGAGTTCTAATATTTCAAAGGATTCAGCCAGAGAATGCCGAATCCCTGGCCTGCTTATGTCTGGGGAGATTACAGACCTGATTAAGGAAAAGATTTTTGGCAACGGCAATGCAGAGAAAGAAGATGGTTTTGCCTCAATCAGTGATATCACTATTCCTGAAAAAGGAGAATCCGGAACCTCTGATCCCTCAAAGGTCAGCATACCTGCAACCGGGAAAACAGGTCAGGACCCAGCTTTAGGGGCCTTGCAGCCTGAAGATGGAGGTGATGTAAATAACAGACCTTCCCCTGAGAAGATGCCAAGATTATCTTTTAAGAATGATGCCTCTGACAGTGGTAATTTCAGGGAAGGCCTGGAAGAGAACAAAGAAAGGCCCCCTGAAAAAACTACCTTAAACAGGATTTCCACAGACAGCAATCCCGATCTGAATCTTAATGGAAGTTATTCCCGTCTTCCGGCGCCATTAGGCAATACCAGACGCACCGAAGCAGGGCCTCTGCAAACTGCCTCACCGGAAAAAACCTCCTTTTCCTTCCATGAGGTCTCTGACGTGTCCTCAAAAAGGCCCATTTATTTATTTAAAGATGATACAAGTTCACTCCGCATAAACTTAGATGGAGATGATTTAGGCAAACTCAAACTGGATATATCCATAAGGGATAATATGGTCAAGGCAAATATTGTGACAGAACATCCGATAGTAAAGGAGGTGATAGAGATCAATCAGGGTCAATTAAAGGACGCCCTCTCAGGCCATGGCCTTGAGATATCCTATCTGTCAGTATCAGTAGAGGGAGGTCAATCAGAGGGCCTAAATTACAAGGAGGTGATAGAAAACTCATCGTCCAGTAAGAACCACGACAGGGAAATAAAGGAGGAAGATGCTATCCTGGCATGTAATACCCTATCTCAGCAGGATAGCAGTGTAAATATTTTTGTGTAGTATTATCTCAAAAAAGGAGGTGTTTAAGTGGAAACTTCAGGAGTAAGCAGTAGCAGCTCAGCCAGCACCTCATCTGGCTCCTCTGCAAGCGGGTCGCAATTAGTAGACGAGGAGATGTTCTTGAAGCTCCTTACAACCCAGCTTCAATATCAGGATCCCTTCAATCCCATGGATAATGCTGAATTCACCTCACAGCTTGCACAGTTTTCAAGCCTTGATCAGCTTTACGGTGTTAATGACAAGCTTGATTCTTTCCTTACAAATCAGTCTGCAGCAGAGATGTCGAACGCAGCAGGGCTGATAGGAAAGGAGATTAAGGCCTCAGGGAACACAATTGAGCTGTCGGAAAATGCCTCTGCGACGATTAGTTATGATCTTGCAAGTGACGCCTCCGGCGTGACCATAGATATCTATAACAGCAGCGGCACCAAGGTCAGGACAGTGAACCTGGGAAGCGAGACCTCAGGCTCCCAAAGCTATGCATGGGATGGTAAGGATGATAACGGAAATGCACTTGATCCGGGTGTATATACTATTGCCGTAGGGGCAACAGATATAAATAATAACACCGTAAGCGTCTCAACATACATAAGAGGGACGGTAACAGGGGTTACATTTGGAGATACATATCCGAACCTCACCGTCAATGGGACTGAGGTGTCCCTTGCGAATGTAATTGAGGTATCATAAGGAGGTCACACATGACAATTCTAACATCATTATTTTCCGGCGTAAGCGGTCTTAATGCCAATGGTTCTGCTATCTCAATCATCGGCAACAATATCGCCAACATGAATACAACGGGCTTCAAGGCCAGCACGGCAACGTTTGCAGATGTCATAGGCCAGGACCTTGCTGGCAGCTCAGGCTCCTCTCAAATCGGCAGGGGAGTCTTCTTAAGCAGTGTAAATCCGACATTTACGCAGGGTTCGTTTGAAACAACAAGCAGCGCCCTTGATCTTGCCATAGATGGGAATGGTTTTTACGAGGTGAAAGACTCATCAGGAGGTACCTTCTATACAAGGGCAGGGAACTTCGATATGGATAAGGACGGAAATATAGTGAACCCTGAAGGTCTTATCCTTCAGGGATACCAGGTCGACTCTGCAGGAAATATCACCGGAACAATAGATGACCTGACGATCTCATCCTCTACCTCACCTCCCCGCGCCACTACAGATGCCGAGATAGCAGCCAACCTGGATTCAAGCTCCACAATCCCCGCTGCCTTTGATGTTACCGATCCGACATCTACATCCAATTTTTCTACAGCCATGACAGTATATGATTCCCTGGGCAACGGACACCTGACCACAGTCTATTTCAGAAAGAGCGCGGAGGCAGCTACCGGAAATACATGGGAATGGTATGCAGTGGTAGATGGTTCTGAACTTACAGGGGGGGTTACGGCTATTCAGGCACAAGGAACCATCGATTTTGATACTACCGGCGCCATGAATACGGTCGCCACTACACTCTCTGATTTTGACTTCTCCGGCGGGGCAACCCAGAGCCAGGCTATCACCTTTGATTTTGGGAGCACCATTGCCGGGGGCGGAACAGGGCTGGACGGGACAACACAATTCGCTTCTACATCTGCTACCGTGTCTCAAAATCAGGATGGTTATTCCTCGGGTGCCCTGCAGGGATTTTCCATTGATCAGGAAGGTATGATCACAGGGCTCTTTACCAATGGCCAGACAAGGGTTTTAGGACAGGTTGTACTCGCTACATTTAGCAGTCCAGATGGGCTGACACAGATGGGGAGTAATCTTTACGCAGAATCCTTTGAATCAGGGCAACCGATAGTAGGGGCGCCAAATACGGCAGGGAGGGGGAGCATACAAGCAAACTCCCTTGAGCTGTCAAATGTAGACCTTGGCTCGGAATTCATAAATCTTATCACTGCCCAAAGGGGCTTCCAGGCAAACTCCAGGATCATAACTACCACCGATGACATACTTGGTGAGCTTGTGAATCTAAAGAGGTAGTTTCCATGTCCACCTCCGGCGGGGGATTTCATCCCCAAGCTGGAGGTGGACTAAGGCCTTAGCAGACCGGGGAAAGGACCCTTTCGCAAGAGGTTGCTGATGGTGTCGGTATCAAAGAGATACATTATTTCAGGCTTTTAACCCGCCTATCTCTGGATTTCTGTCGAGATGAATAGATATCCACAACAAGACGTTCAAGTTGGGGATAGTCTTCCCAAGCATCCATGGCCGCTAACAGGCCCTTTTTCCCATTGCCTTCCGGCATAGCCTCGACCTTCTCAAGATCTTTTAGGTTGATAAGGGCTGCCATAGGTTTACCCTTTCGTTCGATAATGAACCTTTCATTCTTAAGAGCCACACGGCTCATGATCTCAGAAAACTCTCTTTTGGCATCCGCAACGCTGACCCGTTTCGCCATCTTCTTGTCTCCTGTCATGCTGACATTATGACCCAATTTTAACCGTTGGAGGGGTATTTGCCAAGGTATTCCTTCCGGGAAAATAGCGATCTATGGCCTATCTGTTTATGATCAAGATCTTTGCAGCCGTCGTCCTGACAGGTACAACTTTTAAGTTACTATCCCGGAAATCGGTCTTTTGGAAGGTGATCGTGGCTGATCCGGATAATGTGGGGATGGACGTCCCTCGGCTCCATCAGGCTCTTTGCAACTCAAAAACTTTGACTTCCGTCTCTATGCGGTCATTGAGCTTATCCTTTTCAACCTCTAAGTCATATCTGGACTGCAGGTTCAGCCAAAATCTTTCCGAGAGATTAAGGTAACGTGATAGTCTCAAAGCTGTATCGGCGCTGATTGAACGCTTGCCATGAACTATCTCGTTAATACGACGGGGCGGGACATTAATGTCTTTAGCCAATCTATACTGGCTGATTCCAAATGGTTTGAGAAACTCCTCCATAAGAATTTCTCCCGGATGAATCGGGGGTATCTTTTTTGTCTTCATGTTAACGACCTCCTAATGATAATCAACTATTTCCACGTCATGGGCATCGCCTTCTGACCAGCGGAAACAAATACGCCACTGATCGTTTATACGGATGCTGTACTGCCCCAGGCGATTGCCGGAAAGTTTTTCCAAGCGGTTTCCTGGGGGAACCCGCAGATCCTCTATCTTTTCTGCCGCATCAAGCAAAAGAAGCTTTCGAAGGGCTATTCGTTGAATGTTTACAGGCAACTTGGTTGAATGCTGTCTTAGAAATATCTTCTCGGTCTCTTTGCATCGGAAGCCCTTTATCATGTGTCAATATAATAACGCATCCCGATAATATTGTCAAGCGTCATTATATAAAGACTTAAAGGGGACGGCTGTTCATGCCCAGTAATGATACAGCTTGAACTGGTATTTCTCTTTGTAACGATGGTAGATACACTCTTTGGGTGCTACTCTTGCTGTCCTCGGCATGCTTGGAATGTATCCTCTCCTGTCACTTTTGTTAAGTAACGAGAACCGTCCCGTTTAGTCCATATGCCTGCAGAGGACGTTTAGGTCAAGGGGATAGATCACGCATCTTTCATCCTGCTCGATAGTTTGCAGGGTATCTTCGAAGGGAGGCGTTATTTTCCGCCGTTGGGAAAGATAGAATATTTCAGCTAGTGTAGTGCGTCTAACGCTTCTTTACATATGTTTCGGGTGTCTTGAGCGTCATTCCCGCAGTCTTTAGGCGGGAATCCAGAGCTTCTTTGTTTCTTAAAGAGACTGGATTCCCGATTACTACCTCGGGAATGACAATAATTGACTTTTTTCAAG
>JACRHA010000174.1 GCA_016234185.1 Nitrospirota bacterium | reverse complement strand
GGAAAGCCTGCGCCTCCCCTGCCCCGAAGGCCTGAGCGCTTTACTATGTCAATTAGCTCCTGGGGCTTATAGGTGGACAGGGCCTTTGAAAGGCCTTTGTATCCATCCTGGGAGATATAGGAGTCTATGTCGCCTTTGTAGCCAGGTTTTCTAATCCTTGATAATAAGATCAAATCAGGCTGAGTCTCCATAGTTACTTGATTGCCATAATACATGTAACGTCATTCCCGCACTCCTTAAGCGGGAATCCATTGCCCCTGCTTGATTCGAGCAGGGGTTACTAGATACCCGCTTTCGCGGGTATGACAATTTATTTGCGCTAACTTTTGCAATGAGGTACTAATTCGATCTAAGTCTTTCAATTAATGCGTCCACCTTCTCTTTTGTCAGATTCTCATGATAGTCATCATTAACCTGCATAACAGGCGCAGTACCACACGACGCAAGGCACTCAACGGTCTTGATTGTAAACATATTATCAGGGGTTGTCTCGCCAATATCTATTCCTAGTTTTTCTTTGAGATAATCTATAAGGGAGTCTGCGCCCATCAGTGAACAGGAGAGATTATGGCAGACCTGAATAAGATATTTCCCTACAGGCTTAAGATGGAACATGCTGTAGAATGTAGCCACCTCATATACCTGGATAGGTGTCAGGTCAAGGACCTCCGCTACATGACGCATTACCGGTTCCGAGAGATATCCATTCTCCTTCTGTGCCAGGTGCAATAATGGGATCAGGGCCGATCTCTTTTCCGGGTAATGACCCATTATCTCTTTTATCTCCCTTTTTGCCTCTTCTGAAAACGCAAAGTCCATCTTTAATGTATCCTCCCTCATCTGTCACACTCCCCCATTACTATGTCATATGTCCCGAATATGGTCACAAGATCTGCAATCAGGTAATTCCTTGACATATGGTCAAGGGCGCCTATATGTATGTAGGATGGGGATCTTACCTTAACCCTGTAAGGCTTGCCGCTGCCATCGCTCACTATATAGAAACCCAATTCCCCCTTGTGCGCCTCTGTCCCGCAGTATACCTCCCCCTTAGGTACCTTCATACCGCTTGAGGCGATCTTGAAGTGGTGTATCAGGCTCTCCATCTCAGTTACCACTTTTTCTTTTGGCGGCATTGTCATCCCTGGTATCTCTGCCATTATTGGCCCTAAAGGCATTTTTTCAAGACACTGCTTTATTATGGCGCTGCTCTGGTGTAGCTCCTGCATCCTGCACCAGTATCTATCGTAGGTATCGCCGGACTTACCCAATGGAACTCGCCATTTAACCTTGTCATATGCTGCATAGGGTTCAGCCTTCCTTACATCATAATAGACACCTGATCCCCTGAGCGTAGGCCCTGTCAGGCTGAAATTTATTGCATCCTCACCCGATATATACGCTATCCCCTTGGTCCTGGCAAGCCAGATCCTGTTTTGAACAAGGAGCGTATCATACTCTTCAATCTTTGCAGGAAACTCCTCCAGAAACTTATGAAGCTTTCCCGTAAAACCCGGCGGGAGGTCCGAATCAACGCCCCCTATCCTGAAATAACTGTACGTAAGCCTTGCCCCGCATAAACTCTCGAAGAGATCAATTAATATCTCTCTCTCCCTGAAGGTAAAGAAGAAGACCGTCATAGCGCCTATATCAAGCGCCTGCACCCCAAGCCAGAAGAGATGACCTATAATCCTCTGCATCTCAGCAATGATAGTCCTTAAATACTCTGCCCTCTCGGGAACCTTTATCTGCATTAGCTTCTCTACTGCCCTGACCCAGGCGAAGTTATTCAGCATAGATGCAACATAGTCCATCCTGTCTGTCAGGGTGATGAACTGCTGATAGGTCATATTTTCGGCCAGTTTTTCAACCCCCCTGTGGAGATAGCCCAGGTAAGGCGTTGCCTTTACTATCTTCTCCCCCTCAAGGTCCAGGACTACCCGTAAGACCCCATGGGTAGCAGGGTGCTGGGGACCCATATTTACAAGCATATCCTCTGACCTGAAGAAATTACCCCCCTCTTCTTCATCGGTTTTAGAAAGCGGATAGTGGGGAGGTTCCTGAGGATAAGCTGGGAAATAATAATCCTCTGTATCGCGAAAGGTCTTTTCTGTTGCAGGCTCTTTTATTAATACCTTCTCATGCATCTTTTTATGCTATCCCATCTTTGGAATAAAGTCGTATGTGTGTCGCCATCCCTTCCCTTTAATCGGGAAATCCTTTCTTAAGGGATAGCCCTCGTCATAATCCTCCGGCATAAGTATTCTTCTCAGGTCTGGGTGGTTATTAAACCTGATCCCCATCATGTCAAAGGCCTCCCTCTCCATGAAATCGGCGCCCTTCCATATTCCTGTCACAGAATCAATACTGCTATCATCTTCCTTAACCCTTGCCTTTACCCTGATCCGGTGCATCTTCCTTGTGGAATATATCTGATATACTACCTCGAACCTCTCATTGTCTTCCGGATAATCAACGGTTATTATCTCGGTCATCATGTCAAAATCAAGGTCAGGATCCTGATTGAGAAATCTCAATATATCCAGCACCTGACCTTTCCTTATATTAACAATTATATCGCCGGCAAATTCCTTTGCCCCGATAAAACCTTCCGGAAATCTCGACTGTATCCTCTCTGCCATCTCATTCATATGAAGCTGTCCTATTTTACAAAGACTTTTTCCTTCATTATCTTCTCCTGGAGCTTAATTATCCCATAGAAGAGCGCCTCCGGTCTTGGCGGACAACCCGGCACAAAGACATCAACAGGCACTATCTGATCCACACCCTGTACTACACTATAGGTATTAAAGATATTGCCTGAGATAGCGCATGAACCCATGGCTATAACGTACCTTGGCTCTGGCATCTGATCATATACCATCCTCAAAACAGGCGCCATCTTTCTGCAAACCGTACCTGCTACAATCATAAGATCAGACTGTCTGGGTGATGCGCGAAAGACCCCCGCGCCAAACCTGTCCAGATCAAACTTTGCAGAAACCGATGCGATCATCTCGATAGCGCAGCATGCAAGGCCGAATGTCATTGGCCAGAGCGCAGATTTCCTGGCCCAGTTCACCAGGAAATCGAGATTTGTCGTAATTATATTTGGCTCAAACTGTCTATTGATTAATCCCATTCCAGTGCCCCCTTTTTCCATGCATAGAAATATCCGACTAATAATATTGCAATGAACAGCATCATCTCTATTAGTCCGTAAAGACCAATCTTGTTAAAGACTACGGCCCACGGATACAGGAATACTACCTCGATGTCGAAAAGTACAAAGAGCATCGCAATTATGTAATACCTCATCGGGAAGGGCGTTCTGGCATCTGAGAAGGGCTTCATGCCGCTCTCATAGGGACTTAACTTCTCAGGATAGGTCTTTTTTGGACGTACAAGGTAGCCTGCTACTATTGTCCCGGCGCCAAAGGCAATGGCGATTATTATAAAGACTACGATGGGCAGATAATTGGAAGGTAAATAACCACCAAACATCAATACCTCTTATTACACAAGGATTTGTATCTTATAGTAATGCAAACAACGTTGTCAAGTAGAAAAAACGCTGTCTTGTAAAAAATTTAGCAGCGCTATTTGACACCCCCTTATCTTGGTTGGTAGTATCATAAACCTTACAAGTTTTAGATCACCTGTATTAATTTGTATTGATGAAATACATCAACATGAATCATATGGAACCATT
>JACRHA010000173.1 GCA_016234185.1 Nitrospirota bacterium | reverse complement strand
CCTTTGCGGCCAGGGCCGAAGATCCGTACCTCTGACGGGCCATGTGTGAGTTCGGCCTGAAAGGTCTAATCTCGCCAGAGGGGGTTATCATTGCCCATTCTCCATCATCAAAAAGTTTGTCAAAGCTTGCCCCTCCTATCAGGTAGATGCGATCATTTGCAAAGGCAACCCCCATCCCGCTGCGTGGTTTTGTCAGTAGTTCCTTCTCCTCATGCCAGGGTTCAAGTGTACCATCAGGACGGATGGCCGCCTTTTCCGATGTTTTAAGGATACTGCTCCCCTCCACTCCTCCGAGTACATAAATGCTATCTTCTGCAATAACAGCCGAGGCTGTAAACTTCGGGTTGAGCATAGAGGAGGTGGGTAACCACTCTCCCAGTGATCCATCCTTTTTAATCTCTGCCCTCTCCACTGTATTTGTCGCAGTCCCGTCTAAAAAGTGCCCACCTAAGGCGTAGAGATGGCCTTGATAGGCAGCGGCAGACAGGAGGTATCTTTCCATCTTCATAGGGGTAGCAGGTATCCATTGTCCGAGGCTCCCGTCCGGGGCAATCATTGCCCGCTCAACAGTCTTTAGCAGGTTTCCATTGTATCCGCCAATGACATAGAGATACCCATGTGCCTCCACCAGGGCAAAACCCCGTCTGGGGGTTGTCATGCCGTTTTTCTCTTTTACCCATCTTTCCAGGGTCCCATCCGGATTAATCTTTGCCCTTAGCACGTCTCCTAAGATTGCCTCTCCATTCTCCTCGTTTGTACCTCCGGCAACGTAAAGAAAACCCCTTGACACGATTGAAGCCCCCCACCCCCTGTTTGAGGGTAGAGGCCCCACAAGGGTCCATGGCCCCACGTCTCCGTTTTCGAGGATCTTGGCCCTTTCAACGCTCTTTAAGTAGCCAGTGCTATTGAGTCCGCCAATAACATATATATAGTCCCCTGAAATAACAGCGGTTGCGCCATTTCTAGGATCTGTCATAGGGGAGGTCTGGATCCATTTATTTCCAGGGGGCTTTTCGGCACGCTGATCTTTGGATGCGGACAAAGAGATAAAAATCAGGGAGCTTGCGATAACCGCCAAAAGAATGTTTTTTTTAAGGTATTGCTTCATTCGGATATTATATTATATTATATTATATTTGCATCAAGAAGGAATCTACTACCAGTCACTGGTATCTACCTTTTCACAATTTTCTTCTTAGTAAATATCCAGTTGGATTTTGATCGTCTCGTCGATCTTAAGCATATCCTCTTCTGAAAGCATGCCGGCGCGCTTAAAGAGGCGCAACTTGCTCACCGTGGCCAACTGGTCAGCCATAGCCTTGCTTTCTTTGCCGCCAAAGAGAACCAGTGCTTCACTTGGATAAAGACGATCTGTTTTTCTGGTGAGAGGGACAACTTGAACGCGGTTGAGGAATTTGTTTGATGCGTCATTACTGACGATGATGGCGGGACGTTTTTTCCTGATTTCGCCGCCTACGGAAGGATCAAAATTTACCCACCAGACCTCACCTCTTTTCATATGCTATGTCCTTAAAGGTGGCCTCCGCCCAATCCAATGCATCTGATTCCCGCTTTTTGTCTTTGGACATTTGAGAGTATGCCAGTTCTAAATTCGGACGTAATACATGCGGGCGTACGAGTTCCTCGACGAATTTGCTGATTTTGCGGGGGCCGATGGTTTTATGAAGGCCTTTATATACAGCCTCATCTACAGTTATAGTCAGCTTTTTTTGCATTAAAATCCTCCTTTTTTATACGTGTAGTATACGTATACTCGGGGGATATGTCAATAGACGGAGGAAATTTCCCGCACCACTCTGCCACCAGAATATAGCCGGCCAAAAAAATAATTACTAATGTGTATTCATCTGAGCCAATGTCAGGCCGAGGTATATCACTATGAGACCGAGGATAAGGTTGACCCTCCCCATCCACGGGACTATGAGTTTAAGGAATCTCGACGGGGTTACACCCTCTCTTATCTTCTCACCAAGAAGCGGACCCAGGACAAAATCATGGACAAGGCTTAACAGGATCATGATCAACACAAGACCCAGCTTCAGGACAAAGACACCATGAAAATCATCCTCCCCTTCATGTGTCATGTGACTGGTAATATGGTGATATATATTGAGTGGCCCGGTGAGGATCAGCACAAAGATGCAGATCCATCCGACAAGCTTAAAACGCCTCCCTATATCCTTATAAAGGATAGGCTGCACCTCTGGCGGGGCCAATCTTTTAAGGGATGGAGCGGCTATTATTGTGAGAAATGCCATTCCGCCGATCCAGACCATAGCGGCGATCAGATGAACCCAAAGGACAAAAATCCATATCATAATATTCTCCGAGAGTCATGCAATAAGGCCGGATTATACCACAATAAAAAATTGTTTTGAAGGTTCTCTTCAATATGATTGACTCGGTATCATCCCTAATGTAGAATTTTTTTAAAGGATCAACTGATGGAGCTAACCCCCTCACAGACCAGGGCAGTAAAACATTCAGAAGGCCCGCTCCTTGTCGTAGCGGGCGCCGGGACAGGAAAGACCCTCGTAATTATACAAAGAATCGCCCACCTGATCTCATCCGGACTGGCAAGACCGGAGGAGATCCTTGCGCTGACATTCTCAGATAAGGCGGCAAGGGAGATGGAAGAAAGGCTTGACGTCATCCTCCCTATGGGGAGATTCGGATATACCATAAGTACATTTCATGCATTCGGCGACTCTGTCCTGAGGGAAAAGGGCCTGACTATAGGAATTGACACTGATTTCAGGGTGCTGACACGGCCCGAGCAAGCCTTGTTCCTAAGGGAGCACCTCTTTGAGTTAAACCTCAGCTACTATAGGCCCCTTGGCGATCCCACAAGATTCATAGATGCAATAATTACCCTGATATCCAGGGTAAAAGACGAAGATATCTCGACCGGAGAATATATCAGGTATGTATCCGCCCTGGAAGAAAGGTTAAAGGGAAAACCTGATGATGAGGAGCTTAGGGAGTTCCTGGAAGAACAGAGAGAGCTGGCATATGTCTGCAGGAGATACCAGGAACTTATGGCGGAAAAAGGATTTGTCGATTTCGGGGATCAGGTTAATCTCACATTAAAACTCTTCAGGGCGCATCCCAGGATACTGGGGTCCTGCCAGGAGAGGTACAGATTTATATTTGTCGATGAATTCCAGGACACCAACTATACACAGTTCCAGCTTATCAGACTCCTTGGAAAAAGATTCAGAAACATAATGGTGGTGGGGGATGATGATCAATCTATCTATAAGTTCCGCGGGGCGGCCATAAGCAACATCCTCAAGTTTAAGGAATACTACCCGGATGCAACGGAGGTCGTGCTTACAGAAAACTTCAGGTCCACCCAAAGAATACTTGATGCCGCTTACCGGCTTATTCAGAATAATAATCCTGAAAGACTTGAGATAAGAAACAATATCGACAAGAGGCTTAAGTCCGCCAGGAGCGAGGATATTCCGATTCTATATCTTCCTTACTCTACTGTCTCAGACGAGGCAGACGGCATAGCCTCCTTAATAGAAGAGAAGGTATCGGGAGGTACATACAGCTATTCCGATTTTGCAATACTCGTAAGGGCCAATAAAGATGCCCGGCCGTATATCCGGGAGTTAGAAAGGAGGGGGATCCCGTTTATATTTTCCGGAAGCTCCGGCCTCTATGAGCAGACAGAGGTGAAACTGCTCCTCTCCTTCCTCCGTGTGATCTCAGATCCCAATGACAACTTAAGCCTTCATCATCTTGCCTCCTCTGATATCTATAACATCAGTATGCATGCCATCACTATATGCGCCTCGATGGGAAGGAAGCTGAATATCCCGCTGCACTTAATCTTTAAAAACCTCCAGGAACATCCGAGGACAGGGGATATATCAGATGAAGACAAAGAAAAGATAACGCGGTTTATCCTGGAAACATATTCATATATTGAATATTCAAGATCTGCATCTCCGGGGGAGATTTTATACAAATTCCTGCTGGATAGCGGATATCTAAAGAGGGTTTCTGACCCGGACCATTCCCTCTCGGCGCTGAAGATCAGGAATGTCGCCAGATTCTTTGAGAAGGTAGAGGATTTCAGCCGCCTGACGAGATATGACAGCGCCATGGAATTCGCAAGACATATTGATATGCTCATTGAAGCCGGAGACGAAGAAGCTGTGACCGATATAGATTCAGACGAGGATACGGTAAAGGCGCTCACCGTTCACAAGTCTAAGGGGCTTGAATTCCGGGTTGTTATTATGCCGGGTCTTGTCAATGAAAGATTCCCAAGGAAGGATAGTCCTGAAAAGATTGAATTACCTCAAGACCTTATTAAGGAATACCTGCCGGACCCGGAAAACAAAGGGATCAATAAATACCATCTTCAGGAAGAAAGGAGACTCTTCTATGTAGGTATGACAAGGGCAAGGGATGAACTCTGCATAACAAGCGCCAGGGATTATGGCGGTAAAAGAAAAAAGAGGATGAGCAGGTTCGTATCAGAGGCCCTGGACATAGAAGAGAGAATACAGAATACAGAACACAGAAGTCAGAATGAAGAACTAAGAACTCGAAACTCTGAACTCGGAACTAATCTCCCCTCTCCAATACCGGAAGACCATGTAATTACCCTCAGCTACAATCAGATAAATAATTATCTGACATGCCCTTTAAAGTATAAATATAGCCACATATTAAATGTCAGCAGCCTGTTCAGGCATCACCTGCGGGTCTATGGTGAGGCCATACACAAGGCTATTGGAGAATATCTGAAGCTAAAAACAAAAAAGGGGCATCTTGTACTGGATGATCTTATAAGACAATTCGGAAAATACTGCATAGGTGAGGGCTTTATCAGTAAGGAACATAATGAGAAGCGGTTGGAGGAAGGGAGGAGGATATTGACTGATTTCTACAGAAAAGAAGAGGAAAGCCGGCTTATTCCCGCCTACATAGAAAAAGAATTTAGTTTTTTTATAGACAATAACAGAATAATAGGACGATGGGACAGAGTGGATGAGGACAATGGTCTGATTAAGATAATAGACTATAAGTCTTCTGCAGTTTTGGATAAGAATCGGGCAGATAAAGAGGCCAGGGAGAGCCTTCAATTGGCTATATATTCTCTTGCATACGACAGGACATACAAGAGGATGCCTGACATCGTTGAACTCCGTTTTCTTGGCTCCGGTATAACAGGCTCATGCGAGGTCATGGCAATTAATCTGGATAAGGCAATAAAAGAGATCAGGGATACAGGAGATGGAATAAGGAGGAGGGAATTCCCGCCTAAACAAGATTATAATTCATGCCGATACTGTGAGTATGTAAGGATATGCCCTGCAAAGGGACAACAGGGCGAAGGCGGAACAATAGTGGATCAGTAGATACCCACGGGTTTGCCCGTGGGTATCTACCCAGCGAGCAAAGCGAGCGTTGAGGGGGAGGCTCCATCCGGCTTTGCCGGTGGAGGGGGCGACGCAAGCCCCTATAAGTAGCTGACTAACGGCACCGGCACTGGGAAATATCTTGACAATAGCCCTGTTAGTCTTTTAAACTAAGATCAAAATTAGTGGAGGTTTTAGATGTTCGAGAGATTTACAGACAAAGGAAGAAAGATAATTATACTTGCCCGTGAAGAGGCAGAGAGACACCAGAACGATTATCTCGGAACCGAACATCTTGTATTGGCAATAATAAGAGAAACCGACGGTGTAGCCACCGCAGTCTTAAAAAAAATGGGCCTCTCACCGGAGCAGATAAGGCTTGAGATCGAGAGGAATCTGCCGGGTGGCGGATCTACGCTCACCTTTGGAGAGATCCCTTTCACGCCCAGGGTTAAAAAGGTAATTGAATACGCAGTTGAAGAGGCAAGGCTTCTTGGGCACCACTATATTGGCAGCGAACATCTCCTGCTGGGACTCATGAGGGAGGAAGAGGGTATAGGCGGAAAAATCTTACGCAGCCTCGGGGCAAACCTGTTAAGCGCCAGACAAATAACTATAAACCTCCTGAGGAAGATCTCTCCGAAGGAGAAAGAAAGGAAGAGCAATACACCTGCGCTGGATGAATTTGGCCGGGATCTGACACATCTGGCAGGCGAGGGGATGCTTGATCCGCTTATTGGAAGGTCTGATGAGATTGAGAGGGTGCTTCAGATATTGAGCAGGAGGACAAAGAATAACCCTGTCTTAATTGGTGAATCCGGCGTCGGAAAAACGGCAATCGTTGAAGGTCTTGCCCAGAGGATAGTCGCATCCCAGGTACCGGATAATCTCTTTAACAGGAGGGTTATATCACTGGACCTTGGCTCCCTTGTGGCAGGAACCAAATATCGCGGCCAGTTTGAAGAGAGACTCAAGCTGGTGATGAAGGAGATAGTCCAGGCAGGGAATATCATACTCTTTATAGATGAGCTTCAGACGCTTGTTGGCGCCGGGGCCGCTGAGGGCTCCATAGACGCCTCCAATATGCTAAAACCTGCCCTTGCCAGGGGTGAGATACAGTGTATTGGGGCTACTACACTCGATGATTACCGGAAACATATAGAGAAGGACGCGGCGCTTAAGAGGAGGTTTCAGGCTGTATATGTGGAGCCGCCAAATAATGAGGAGACGATCCGCATAATAAAAGGCCTCCGCGAAAGATACGAGGAACACCATTGCGTTGAGATCACAGACGATGCCATTCACCAGGCGACCAAATTAGCAGATAGATATATGACAGACAGGTTCCTCCCAGATAAGGCGATTGACGTAATCGACGAGGCAGGCGCCAGGGCAAAACTCCAGACATACTATCTTCCAGACGAACTCAAGGCATTGGAACAGGAGTACAAGAAGACCTCAAGGGAGAAGGACCTTTCAATCACCCTGCAGAACTTTGAGGAGGCCGTCAAACTACGAGAAGAAGAGGAGCGACTGAAGAAACTCCTGGAGGAGTCCAAGAAAGAATGGAAGAAGAACAAGGAAAGGAACAGGCCCGTCCTGACCAAGGAAGATATTTCCTATGTCGTCTCCAAGATGACGGGGATACCGTTATTTAAGCTTGAAGAGGAGGAGACAAAGAAGCTCCTCCATATGGAAACCGACCTGCACAAGAGGATAGTAGGGCAGGACGAGGCAGTTGCCGCTGTTGCAAGGGCCATAAGGCGGTCCAGGGCGGGACTAAAGGAGGCCAAGAGACCTGTCGGATCATTCATCTTCCTTGGCCCTACAGGTGTCGGTAAAACCGAGCTGGCCAGGGCCCTGGCAGAATTCCTCTTCGGCAATGAGGATGCCCTGATCCGCGTAGATATGTCGGAATATATGGAGCGTTTTTCAAGCTCAAGACTTACAGGCGCCCCTCCGGGGTATGTCGGCTATGAAGAAGGGGGACAACTGACAGAGAAGGTACGGAGGAGGCCATACTCCGTTGTTCTCTTCGATGAGATAGAGAAGGCCCATCCTGAGCTATTCAACATCCTCCTTCAGGTATTGGATGACGGTTGTCTGACAGACGGGCTAGGCAGGAAGGTGGACTTCAAGAACACAGTCATCATAATGACCTCAAACCTCGGTGCAAGACTTATAGATAAGGGCACATCCCTTGGCTTTCGGAGGGGAAGCGAAAAGGATGTGATACAGAGGATGAAGGAAGATATAACAGGTGAGCTCAAGAAGACCTTCAATCCTGAGTTCTTAAACAGGATAGATGACATGGTTATCTTCCATCCATTAGAGAAGAAACACCTGCTCAGTATAGTTGAGATCAGGGTGGAGGAGTTAAGCAAACGTCTGGCTGAACAGGGTATACAGATTGAGGTTGCGCCTGAGGTTAAGAAATGGCTCATAAAAGAAGGGTTCCAACCTACATACGGTGCCAGACCCATGAGAAGGGCCATTCAAAAGGCTATAGAAGATCCCCTTTCAGAAGAGATTATCAAGGGAAGATTTAAGGACTTGAAGAAGATAAAGGTCGTCTTGAAGGATAACACCCCCTCCTTTGTGGAAGAGGAGGAAATGGCAGGGGTTTAACGACAAGCGAACAACGTGAGCGAGAGAGGGGGAGGCTCCATCCGGCTTTGCCGGTGGAGGGGGCAACGTGAGCCCCTTTAAAATAGATGAGCATTGTAAATGAGGCACTCAAAAAGGTTACAAGGGAAGAAAAGTGGGTGCCTCAGGCAGAGGGCAGAAAATTTACCTTCTCCGCAAGGCATCTTAATAAAAATAAAATAATCGTATTCTCGGTCCTTTCTATCCTTTCGATTCTGTTGATTGGTCTCTTTGTGATAAGTAATATAACAGGCCCGTTATCCAATAAACGTTCAAGGATTCATAAGACATCTACCCCCATAACCAGCAGGGAGCCAAATCAGACCAGGGGAAACCTGACTGAGGATAGAGATAGTGCCCCAAAGATCGGAAATGAGGTATCGAGACTAAATCAGGATGGACTGGAATTTTACAGGGCCAAGAGATTCAACGAAGCAAAAGAGGCATTCCTAAGGGTGATAAGCCTCCAGCCGGACAATGCAATCGCCCATAATAACCTTGGCCTTATATATATGGAGGAGGGGAAGGGGAAGGAGGCGGAGATAAGATTTAAGGTTGCCTTAAAGGCAAATCCGAATTATCCGCAGGCATTAAATAATCTAGCTCTGTTATATTCCAAGGAAGGGAGTTATGAAGAGGCAATCAGATTATACAAAAATGCCCTAAAGATCGACCCTTATTACCCGGAAGCCCACCTGAATATTGCGATTTTACTTGAAAGGTCCGGCTATATTGAAGAGGCAAAAAGACATTACAGCAGCTTTATTGAATATGGGCAGAGGGAAGGTCAGGAAGTTATCTTAAAGGTCAAGAATCATCTTGCAAACCTCTCGTAACCTCCGATAGCATTATAGAATACAAATCCACAGAAAAAATATTAACTTATGCTGATCCTTGGGATAGAGACATCGTGTGACGAAACTGCTGCCGCACTGGTCAGTGACGGGAATGACGTATTATCGGATATACTCTTCTCCCAGTCAGAGATACACGGAAGGTATGGCGGGGTGGTGCCGGAGCTGGCATGCAGAAGACACATTGAGATAATAGATAAGGTAGCAACATCCGCAATAGAGACGGCAGGAATAAAGACTGGAGAGATTGATGCAGTTTCCGTAACCCATGGTCCGGGTCTAGTCGGAGCGCTCCTGGTAGGCGTCTCATTTGCAAAGTCATTTGCATACTCTCTGGGTATCCCCATGATGGGAGTAAATCACCTTGAAGGACACCTGCTCTCGGTCTTTCTTGAAAAAGAGGATATCATATTTCCGTTTGTTGCCCTGATCGTCTCCGGCGGTCATACAAACCTTTATTATGTCAGGGACACAGGGCACTATACGCTCCTGGGCCGGACAATGGATGATGCGGCAGGAGAGGCATTCGATAAGGCGGCAAAGATGCTTGGACTTGAATACCCCGGAGGTCCTTTAATAGACAGGTTAGCAAAGAGTGGAGACCCTGAGTATATAAGATTTCCAAGGGCCTATCTCTCCAGAGAATCGCTTGATTTCAGCTTCAGCGGCCTTAAGACTGCACTGTTAAATCATATCAACAACGACACGCTCTATGGATCAGAGAGGAACAGGCTTTCCGTCAGGATACCTGACATAGCGGCATCATTCCAGCAGGCAATTGTGGATGTGCTGGTTGAAAAGACAATGCTTGCGGCCAATAAATACAATGTAAAGGATGTTGTCGTTGCCGGCGGCGTAGCAGTAAACAGTATGCTGCGGGACAAGATGGGAAGCAGGGGAAACAGCGAGGGGATCAGGATACATATCCCACGACCGCGTTACTGCACGGACAATGGCGCCATGATTGCACTTGCAGGACATCATCATTTCAGGAATAAACGCTTTTCTTCGTTAGATCTTGCCCCCGTTGCAAACCTTACGCTGGGAGAATGACCTGAGCCCACTATTCTTTTTCCAGGAGCTTAGCAGCTTTCCGGGTAATCAATAAAACAGTTATCGCTGAAACAGGTATAAAAAGGGCCGTTGCTATCGTGGCGCTAGGGATGATCTTTGCGCTTTCCAGGAGCTTGAACAAATAAGCAGCAAGGGATGTAAGGTAGTAGGTAAGGACTATGACCGATAGACCCTCTACCATCCTCTGGAGATGTACCTGTACCTTGATAGTCCTGTCTACGCTCTCAAGGAGGCTTAGGTTCTGTCTTTGCAGTTGAAGCTCAATCCTTGTTCTAAGTATGGCTATCATACCCTCAAAGGCCTTTTCTGCCGCCTCTATCCTTAGAATCAGGCGCTGATACCCATCTGCAATACCCTTTATCCGGCCTGCCATATAATAGCGAAGCGTAGGAAGGTGTTCTACCTGTTTTTCATCGATCTCATCCAGGGTGGTCCTGATAATTAAATCGTATGGAAAGGCTGATGAAAGATGATATCTCATCGATTCGCTTAGCCGGTTCACCTCCATTAGTGCCTCTGTGAGTTCCTGCAGCCATCCATGCAATTTATTAGAATCTTCCTCTCCAAGCTGTTCAGTAATAATCCTCCTTTTCTCAAGTTGTTTTTTTTCAATCTTAAAAATCTCATCAACGGCAAAGGAGAATTTGGGAAGGGGAATCAGAATAAGGTGATAATAGTTTTCCAGCATTGAAATACACTCTACAACCCTGGGAAGTAGCCGCTTTAGATCATCAGGCGAAGAAGAAAATACTATGTAGCGTTCCCTTGAATGCTGATCCAGCTTAAAATTGGTCCTTATCTCGACCTTTCCGTCAAATATCTTGCTTCCATGTATTTTTTTCCCCGGTATCATCTCATCAATCTGGCGTGGATCAAAGTTCTTCTCTGTACTTATTATTATATCAAGGGCACAAACCCTTTCCCCCAGAGGGCATACAGGCAGGAAATATCCCGGGATGTCAATAGGACCGAAATTGATCTTTCTGTTCTTATCTTTCGGGATATGCCAGGTCTGGTAGCTATAATACTCTGTATGGGTCTCCCACCTTATTATGAGCCTTTCTCCATCGGGAAAGATCCTCTGCCCGTAACAGAGTCTTTCCGAAAGGATTGTATCTTCCACCTTTATCTCGAAATGTCTTAGAACCCCTTCCAGTTCCTGTCTTAGATATTTCCGCTCAGCAGGAGGGTTCTTCATTAGGTATACGCTATGATGTATATGCGCAGGAAAATCTAACAGTTCATCCACTTCTTTCTTGGGAACTTCATGAATCCGCTCAAGTAAGTTCTTCTCTTCTGCCATAAAAATTTCTTTCTTTATAAAAATAAATAGATAAGTAGTTCTCTAATTTGATGAGTCTAACATTGTAGAAAATAGCTGTCAAACTAGAATAAACTAATCAGCATGATCCCAATTATCATTAAGAAAGACCCTAGTAATCTCTCCGTAATATTCCGCTCATTAAAAAGCAGGTAACCAAATCCCACAGAAAAGAGGAGGCTTGTCCTCTTTACCGAAATCATATATGCCACGTTGGTCATGGTGATTGCAATCACATGGAAGATAATCATCAAGGCAAGGAAAAGACCGATTAGGCAGTAATTGAAAAGACCAGGGCCTATCTGATGGAGGTGGCGATTCGACTTCATAACTGCTATCGGCGTGAGAACGAAGGCGAGTATAATGTAATAGACTATCCCGAAGAAGATAGGGCTTGAATGGAGGATCGCTATCTTTCCAAGATTTGATGTAATACTGTAGATAAAGGCAACGATTAACATCAAGATTGATCCCCTCTCCTTTGCAATCGATTTAATCGGCTCAAGAAGCCCCTCCTTGGTGGAATGGATGTTCAATGTATATGCACCGACGGCAATCAGGAGGATGCCGATCGTTCCGGATATATCAGGGGTCTCTCCAAGCATGAGAAAAGAGGTGAGGATGAGGAATAGAGGGGTAAAGGCCAGGAACGGGATGGTAAGTGAGAGGGGCGAGGCCTTAAGGGCCTTGATAGATAGGATGATAGCAGTGATCTCAAGGGGGAGGAGGAGCAGGATGGTCAGCCAGAAGGTACTGTCAAGCCTTGGAATATTGATAAAGGGGATAATAGCTATAAGAAATGGGATGGCAAATAGGTGCCTCAACCAGGTTAATAGGTATTCGTCTGTTGTGGCAAGTGACTTTTTGGTGAGGGCCTCGGTCGTAGCAGAGAAGAAGGCCGAAAGGAGGGCATAGACTATCCACATCGATCTTCAGACATTAAACCTGAACTCAGCAATATCTCCGTCCTTCATTATATAGGTTTTTCCCTCAAGACGGACCAGGCCCTTCTCCCTCGCTCGTGCCATAGTTCCTGATGATATAAGATCATTGTATGCTATCACCTCTGCCCTGATGAAGCCCCTCTCTATATCCGAATGGATCTTCCCGCCGGCCTTGGGTGCCGGCATCCCTTTCCTGATAATCCATGACCTTACCTCATCCTCTCCAACAGTAAAGAAGGGGATGATGCCTAACAGATCGAATGAGGCCCTGATCACCCTATTCAATGCCGGCTCATCAATATTTAGCTCTTTTAGAAACTCTGATGTCTCTGAAGGGTCAAGTTGTGATATCTCCATCTCGATCTTTCCGCATAGTGAAACAATAGCAATTTCTTTTCCTTCAGACATCTTGTCTGCTTTCTCAGACCATACCTTTACCCTATCTGAAACCAGATCCCCTTCTCCTATATTTAGGATAATGAGTTCAGGTCTTATCGAGAGGAATTGGTATGCCCTCATGACCTTGTCCTCCTCTTCTGAGAAATTCAAGGCCCTTAAGGGGGTCTCCTTTTCAAGGGCCTCCATACAACGCAAGAGGAGTGCTTTCTCGTCCTCCGGTATCTTCTGCCCTTTCTTTGTTTGGGCATCCAACTTCTCAAGTCTTTTTTCAATCAGGGAGTGGTCATATAGGATTAGCTCAAGTTCCAGGGTCTGGATATCCCGGAGGGGATCTACATTTCCAAGGGAATGCGGAACAGATTCATCCTCAAAACACCTGACTACATGTATCATGGCCTCAACATCCTTTATGGGTGCCAGACCCTTCTGTGCATCAGCATCTTTTGACAGACCAACAGAAAACCCGACCATGTCTATATATTCCACTGTTGAATATGTCGTCTTCTTTGGCTTAAACATATCCGACAGCACACCTACCCTGGGATCAGGTACCTTCGCTATCCCTATATTCGGGCCTGTCTTGCCTGTCGCAAAGGATGAAACAGCCGCATTCTGCCTTGTGAGGGAATTAAATATGGTGGTCTTTCCGGATTTTGGCAGGCCTATAATACCAATCTTCATGAATCCTTTTCCTCCTCATATGATACAAAATAGACATCAGTAGGTTTAAACTTTGCATTCCTGATGAATTGCGCCTTTACCTTCATCCCGATCCTCACCCTATCCGGATCAATCCCGGCAATCCTTGACAGGAATAACGTATTTACACCATCAAACTCAACAAGTATAAGTGTAAAGGGGGTCTCTTTCAAGAAAGCCTCGCTGCCGAAATAACATGTTGTAAAGGTATGTATCCTCCCTTTCAGGGGAAGCTCATGCCATGCGGTCTTTGCCCCGCACTCCATACAGTGGGATCTGGGTGTTGCAAAGACATATCCGCAAGATATGCATTTACTTCCAAGGAGTTTTTTCTTTGTAAGACCGGCAAAAAAGGGGGAATCCTGGGCATAGGAGTGTAAATAATCGATCTCATAATGGTGCTTTATTATGATCGGATCAACACCGAATAAAATCGTCCCGTCTTCTGTCTCAGGAAGCCTGATCTTCTTTGTCATATTAAATTATGCGAAATTATCTGCCAGGTTTCATATGGCTCTAAATATATGTCATGGATTATATCTGTCTTTCCCAATTATTACTTTGACAGGTACCCTGATAGTCTATATAATAAAATAATAACATAAATATTAATTATGCTCAATTCAGAGGAATAAAGATGAACTCAGATGTGCAGTCCGATACTTTCAAATTCACGAACTTAAACCTAAGCAAAGAAATACTTCATGCTGTAAGTTCCATGGGTTTTGAGGAGCCGACACCAATTCAAATAAAGACGATCCCCCTGGTCATGCAAGGTAATGACATTATTGGCCAGGCACAGACAGGGACAGGAAAGACTGCCGCCTACGGCATACCAATTATTGAAAAGGCGGACCCCAGAAACCTTATGGTTCACGCAATAATCCTCACCCCAACACGGGAGCTTGCCATCCAGGTCGCTGAAGAGATGAATAAGATCGGCAAGTTTAAAAAAATTCAATCCATTCCCATTTACGGAGGTCAGTCCATAGAGCGGCAGATACGGGCACTCCGCAAGGGGGTTCAGGTGGTGGTCGGAACCCCTGGGAGGGTTATAGACCACATCCAGAGAAAGACGCTGCGGCTTCACCACATCAAGACCGTGGTGCTTGATGAGGCTGATGAGATGCTGGATATGGGCTTTATTGATGACATAACTACTATACTCAAGGAGACGCCAAAGGAGCGGCAGACCTTGCTCTTTTCGGCAACCATACCTGCGGGGATCTTAAAGATAGCCAATCATTATATGCGCCATCCGGAAAAGGTAGCAATATCCGAGGGTACACTCACAACCCCGAAGATCAATCATATATTTTATGAGGTGAGACAGCCGGAAAAGATGGACGCACTCTGCAGGCTGATTGATGCAGAAGATTCAGACCTCTTTCTCGTTTTTTGTCATACCAAGAGGGAGGTTGATGATGTTGCCGCAGGTTTAAAGCTCAGGGGGTATGAGGCAGAGGCAATCCACGGAGATTTCAGCCAGAATCAGAGAGAGGCGGTCATGCAGAAGTTCCGGAAAGGCATGATCGATGTGCTGGTGGCAACGGATGTTGCGGCACGGGGGATTGATATCAGCAATATTACCCATGTAGTGAATTACGGCATCCCTCAGAATCCTGAATCCTACGTTCACAGGGTCGGAAGGACAGGAAGGGCGGGAAGAGAGGGGGTTGCAATCACATTTGTAACGCCGCGTGAGGATAAACAGCTTGGGCTGATACAGAGGGTTGCAAAGACAAAGATAAAAAGAGGACAACTGCCGTCACGGCATGAGATTATGGAGGCACGACTAGGTCGTCTCAGGGAAAGAATCGAGGAGTTTATTGATGATAAGCAGTTTGATGCCTATTCAAGCATGGTGGAAAAACTCTCTGAAAGCCTAAAGCCTTCCGAGATTGCAGCCGCGCTGTTAAAGTTTCAGCTTGAGGGATTTGGTACAGGTGAAGAAGGGAAACCATCCCTTGATGAAACCGGGGCCCCTGAGGGGATGGTTCGGCTTTTTATCACCGTTGGCAGAGAGCAAAAGGTAAGGCCGGGTGATATCGTTAAGCTGATCGCAGAAAAGGCGGGTATCAGCGGGAAGGCCGTGGGAAATATCAAGATACTGGATAAATTCACCTTCGTAGAAGTGCCGAAGGATTCAGCAGACAAAGTTATTGATGCTGTACAGAAGAGCATAATTGGAGGTCGGAAGATCTCTGCAGCTCCTGCGCGTCCAAGGGGCTGACCCTTGAGAAGATGTTCAACTGACAACAACTCTTCATATTTTACTTCACCCATCAACTTTGATAACGCACAGTTCAATAACCTAATCTAAATATTCATCTTCCTCAATAGGCTAATAGGCTATTGAACCGCAATGGGATCTTGATTTTCCTTAAGAACTATTTGTTTATGGATTGCCAACATATTATTCCCTCCTTGCCCATAAAGTGCTATTTTTTTATCACATATGGAGCGGGTCAGGCGCGCTGTGAAGCGCAGCGGAGCGACGTTTGACTGCAACCACTTTGCAGTATCCTCACTTCGCATACTGCATTGCAATTGCAGACCACGGCAAAAAGAGCAGTATATTAGTATGCTATCTATAAATATACTTTATGTATAATATAAAGACTTATTATACTGGATAGGTTTAGAGGGTTTGATTGTAACCCTTTAATCAAACAGAAGCAAAAAATGCGGAAGTGGCATATAAAAAAAGTTATTCCTCTTTCCGAAGTTATCCCATAGCTTAGTTACCACCATCCCTGTGGGACATTTAAGACGCCCACAAAAATTCTTGATCGCCCTCAATTCGACATTTTGAATCTGCTCTTTGTATTTCACCTCAATAGGCAAATACCTGCCGGCGCCTGTATGGACAATAAAATCTATCTCGGCCCCCTTTTCTCTGAAATAACTTATATTAACCGTCCCTTCCCATTTCTTAAGTGCATTAAAAACAAGATTTTCAGCATAAAGACCCAGCATCTGTGCATCTTTCAAGAGACTCTCCTGGATTCGTAAGATTGCATTCCTTAGTGCAAGATCAACAAGGTAGCATTTAATATTACCCCTTCTCACCTTAATAGGACTCTTGGTGAACTTTTCTGCGTGATGTATCAGATCGGTCATCTCAAGAAGAGGGAAATATTTATCAATACTTGCCCTGTTTATTCCCAAATTTTGGGATAGCTGCTGAAAGTTTATCTCACGACCAGGATTTTCAAGTAGAGAAACATAAAATCTTTTTAGTAGTTCAGGTTTCCTGAGTTCTACTGCCAGGACTAAGTCTTCTGAGATCACCTTTTCTACCTGATTATCAAAAAGGTATGACTGCTTTGTCTCCCAGTCAGGCAAGATCCAGACCTCGGGAAATCCGCCTTCAATTAGAAATTTCACAAGATGCTTCTCAATATTTTGTCTCAATTCGGGTGAGATTGGAGATATAGCCACCTTTTGCAGATCTGCATATTCAGGATGTCTTGTAAACATCCCCATCACAGCTTCACCGGTTTTGTATATCTCATTGAATTGGTTTATCAATGATGGGTCTTCGCGGTTATGGAATAGAAGAAATTCTCTGAATGAAAAAGGCAGGATGTGATAATCTTTTATGCGTCCCAGAAGGCTCTCTCTGCTTTTTTTAAATATAGGCGAAGAGGCTGAGCCGGAAATAGCAAACCTTACAGGATAATGGAGGTCATAATATTTTTTTAGAAAGAGTTCCCATCTTTCAAATCTCTGTATTTCATCTAAAAAGACATATATAGGACCTTTGCCGGCTTTTTTTCTTGCTTCATCCATCAGTGAATCAAAAAATTTATCATGGTCTACCTCTGAACGAAAAAGGGCAGGATCATCCATCGAGTAATAAATAATATGGTCAGGCTTTATGCCCTCACCAATTAGCCTTTTTACTGTCTGTCTTATAATGGTGCTTTTACCGACCCTTCTTGGTCCGGTAATTGAGATTATCTGAGGTGTTTCTTTCAATCCTCGATATATATCTTCGAATATAGGACGATGGAACGAAGGCAGACGTTCAAATGCCCCATCAAGGTTTTCCCACCAAGGATTATATGGAACCAGCAACTCCTTATATTTCAATTAAAATTCCCCTTTTTCCCAATTATGCTTACTATACATAGCATATTTGGAAACTAGTGTAAAGATATTTCTTTTTCAATGAGTTAGAAAGAATCCGATATTTAATGTAGTCTTGCGAACTCTGATAGGTATTGGTTGTTGATAGCTTTCACTCCCCGATAATCTTTACCAGTACCCTCTTCTTCCTTCTCCCATCAAACTCCCCATAAAATATCTGCTCCCATGGGCCAAAATCAAGCCTTCCATTTGTAACTGCGACTACAACCTCCCTCCCCATAATCTGCCTTTTCATGTGGGCATCGGCATTATCCTCTCCGGTATTATTGTGTTTGTACTGGGAGATAGGTTCGTGAGGTGCAAGCCCCTCAAGCCAGACGTCAAGGTCTTTATGAAGCCCGGATTCATCATCATTTATAAAGACTGAGGCCGTAATATGCATGGCATTCACCAGAACAAGCCCCTCTTTTATCCCGCTCTCTTTAAGACACTTCTCCACCTCAGGGGTGATATTGATAAATGCCCTGCGGGTTGGGACTTCAAACCAGAGTTCTTTGCGAAAGGTTTTCATGGTTCCATTATCTCTGATCCGTTTTCTCTTTTTAATAATTTTCTGACGTAATTACTGACCTCTTTTGATCATTACGAGAAGCGATTTTTGCGACGAAGTAATCTCTAACCCGTTGATTTATATAGAAGCAAGATTGCTTCGCTTCGCTCGCAATGACCACAAAATGAGTTTTTCAACACCCTGCTAGACGTAAAGATTCCCAAATTCATGTTTTAACGCTTCTTCTTAGGACTGGGCTTTTTTGTAATCTTCCATTTCCTTCCGGTTTTCATGTCGCAAACGTCCTCTCCATCTCTGACAAGAGTGGTCCCTTTGTATTTAAATGTCTTAACGAGGTATTTGATTACAGAAATAGGATAAAGAACTTCAAATCCTTGCACCTCTATCTGTTCTTTCTTTTTCGCAAACATGGGAAATATTAAATCCTTTTCCATCCCATCAACCACAAAACCATGTGCCTTAATAAAATCAACTGAAAACAGTTCTGTATGCTCTCCGGAATCTATTGAAACAGACTTAACTCCTCTTGGAAGACTCAGTATCTTTTTATAACGCCTTTTCAGATAGTCGATAATAAATCTTCTCGGATCAATAACAAAACCGGTCAGATACTTTTTCCCATTCTTATGAACATCTATCTCAAGGTATCCATAGTCAAATTCAAATTTTTCTTTATCTGAAATGGGCCAGTCTTTACCATACCAGTCCATTCTGTAAAATTTTGCAACTGAAATATGCAACTTATTCTTTTCTATAACTACATACATGTCTTCAATTCTTCCGGAGGGAACTGCCGATTACTTTATTTATTTCCCTGTCCGTCTCCTTTTCAACAGCGATGATTTTTGCCTTTTTCTTCGGAGCCCACCCATGCTTATGAGGCTTGCATAATGCACACCCCTTTGATTTTTTGTCCTTGTAAACTTTTCCCATACTATCTCTTAGTTTGATTCCGAAAGTAAGAGGACATATTATTTACCAATCATCCTCTTTATCTCCCCTATCTTCTCCTCTGCCCCCTTTCTTCCTCTGGCTATTAGGAGATCTGCCTTATCAAGGTCGATTAGTGATATGCCCGTGGCATCTACCTCGATTACGACATCTGCAAATCTCCGCTCTCTAAGCGCATTCATACGTGCGAAGAGAGAGATGAAGTGTATGCCGATTTGAAAGACATTATCAAGCTTGGCTGAATCTATAGCCCCGAAGTTTACATCAACCCCTATAACAAACCTTGAACCAAGATCCTCTCTTGCAACCAGCACCGGTAGCTGGCTTGAGGCCCCGCCATCCACAAGGATCAACCCATCTATTTCTGTCGGGCTGAATATGACAGGGAGGCTGCAGCTTGCCTGTACTGCCCTTGCAACCGATCCTTTTGTCAAGACCACCTTCTCCCCGTCACGAAGATTTGTTGCCGTGATCGCAAGCTGGATCTCGAGGTCATCAAAGGTGATATCCCCGATTATCCCCCTTACAAATCTGTAGATCTTTTCGCTTGATATCAGACCCCTCTTTGAGAATTTCGTCATCAGGACATCCCGCCATTTGATGCCCTTTGCTATCCCCTCCATCTCTTTAAGGCTCACTTTGCCGCTCGCGTATAACGCCCCAATTACAGCGCCACCGGACGTCCCTGATATGGCGCCTATCCTGATACCCTCCTGCTCAAGGGCCTCCAGCACCCCTATCTGACCGATGCAGCGCGCTGCCCCGCCGCTCAGTGCAAGGCCAATTATGTTCCCTTTTGCCCCCGTAAAATCTCCTTCAAATCTTCTGGTGGGTATGATGGAAGGGATACCGCTCCACCCCATCACACTCAAACTGGATCGCTGTATGACCAATCTTGTATTTCTGGCATAAAAGGAAGTTTATCCGCCTTAGCAGATGCATCGTATCGCTAATATGCATATTCTTTATAGACAGGTGGGCAGACAGGGCATACATATTAGATGTTAATGTCCATACATGAAGGTCATGGATATCCTTGACCTCGTCAATTGCCTTAAATGATTCAGTCAATTCATTCAGGTCAATATCCTTTGGTGTGGACTCAAGCAGGATATTAATAGACTCCTTTATTAACTGATAAGACCAGATAAGAATAGCTATGGAAAGGAGGATGCTTAAGATAGGATCAATAATCACCCACCCTGTATAGTATATGATGAGGGCTGCTGCCACAACTCCAACAGAGGATAGGGTATCACCGATCATATGGAGGAATGCCGACCTTATATTTATACCTCCTCGGTTAGATGATGAAAGGATGTAGGTCGTTACGATATTGACAATGAGGCCCAGAAGGGCAATAACGAACATCTGAAGACTCGCGATAGGCACCGGGTTATAGAACCTGGCATACGCCTCATAAATGATCCATGCTGTAATCAACAATAATGTCACACCATTGAAGAGCGCCGCCAGTATCTCCAGTCGATAATAACCGAAGCTCTTCTTCTCTGTGGGCGGCCTCATGGCAAAGATGGTTGCAAGAAATGCGATGGTAAGGGCAAGGAGATGGGTCAGCATATGCCCTGCATCGGAGATTAAGGCAAGGCTATTCGTGAGGAGACCGCCTGCTATTTCAACAACTAACATCAGTGCGGTCATGGATGATGCGGCCATCAGCCGTCTCATTTCGCTCCCCTTTAACAGATGGGCTGAATTGGCCGGATCATCATCATGATGGTCATGGCCGAAATCAAGATCACACTGGTGTTCATGGGGGTGGAAGAGTTCGACATTGGCATGGCGATGCTGGTCAGCCATTTCCCTAAGACTCCAGAATAGAAACGGTTATATATGTGCCTGTCCCTGCATGGCTATGAATAAGGCCCCTTTTAGCATCTGTTATCTGTAACATATCATTTCGAAGGTGTTTTTTGATTGAGCCCTGTAGCTGCCAGAAGGCAAAGACTGCCTGCATCAGGCCCGTAGCGCCAACAGGATGACCGCAGGCAAGAAGGCCCCCAGATGGATTGACAGGTATTTTTCCCTGGTCCTTTAATTGCAATCCATAGTCGATATTCGACATAAAAGGCTTTCCGGACTCTACAAAAGGCCCCCCTTCCCCATATTTGCAGAGCCCAAGATCCTCGTATGTCTGTATCTCTGATGACGTATAGGCGTCATGCAGCTCTATAAAATCTAACTCCTCTATAGGGTTTTTAATCCCCGCCATCTTATATGCCAGCTTTGCAGCCGTCCTGCCACCCCTGAAAGAATGCACCCCGGGATATTTGAGATCCTTATAGTCGGCCTCAGATTCATGTGGAAGGAGTATCACCTTCCCATGCGGTCTGTCTGACATCCTCATCGAGTCTGTACCGCAACCAACCCCTGAGATCCGGACAGGCCTGTCTGTAAGCCTGTAAGCCATCTCTTCAGAGGCAAGGAGACATACCGCAGCGCCGTCTGACATAGTGCATATATCCAGCATGGTCAACGGAGTTGAGACCATGGCTGATGACCTTACATCCCCAACCTTGAGCCTCACCGGGGACTGGGCATATGGATTGTAGATGGCATTAGTATGATTTTTGACAGAGACCATGGCCATCTGCTCTACCGTTGTCCCGAATTCATACATATGCCTCTGCACCATCATGGAGTAATATCCTGTATAAAATCCTCCTACAGGGTAATCAAAATTGGTATCAGACGCGTGGGCTATAAATTCATTCCCTTTCCATGTATTTACCCTCGACATCGTTTCAAAACCAAAGGCAAGACAAAGATCCATCCGGCCGGAGGCAACCGACTCCCAGGCTGTCTGGAAGCATAGACCGCCTGTTGCGCCGCCGCCTTCAATCCTCTTCGAAGGCCTGGGGCAGAGGCCCAGATAGTCCTGAACCATGATTGCCGCCATTAGCTGCCTTGTAAAGTGATCCGAGAAATAGGAGCCGACAGATCCATCGATCAGATCGATGGTTAGGCCAGGTACATCCTTCAATGCATAATCAAAGGCCTCTTTGACCATCAACCTGAAATCCTTTTCCGGATGTGCCTTGGCAAATTTCGTTATCCCGCCTGAGACCATATAGACTGGACGCATCTTTCCTCCAAAACCTTAGTCATAAGTCATGAGTCAATTTCTTTACCCTGACTCCTGACTCCTGACTCTTAACTCCTGACACCTGACTGTCTTTTATCCCCTTCACAAAATCCACTATCTCCTTTAAGCCGGCACCTGGAGTGAAAAGCTCTCTGACCCCCTTTTCCTTGAGAAATGCGACATCCTCATATGGAATTATACCTCCGCCAAAGAGGACAATATCAGATGCCCCTTTCACCCTTAAAAGATCCAGGATCTTGACAAACAATGTGTTGTGAGCCCCTGAGAGCACAGATATCCCGATCGCATCTACATCTTCCTGGATTGCAGCGCCTACGATCTGCTCAGGCGTCTGATGGAGGCCTGTATATATCACCTCTATTCCCGCATCTCTTAGGGCGGTAGCCACCACCTTTACGCCCCTGTCATGTCCGTCAAGCCCTACCTTCCCTATCAGGGCCCTGATCTTTCCACTCTTTACCTTATCCGGTCGTTTCATAACTTTTCTGCCTGAGCCGGGTTATCCGGAAAGGCATGATTACAGCATGGCATACAAAACCACTGATTCCTGCCGTTGGCCTTTGCATGCAAAAGTGCATCATCAGCGCATTTTATGAGCTGATCTTCATCTTTACTGTCGTGGTTCATGCAGACCCCAAGGCTCACCGTTATATTCATATAAATCTCATTAAACTTAAAGCGATGTCTATCAACAATATCCCTTATCCTCTTCACAAGCTTGACTGCCTCCACCATATCGGTATTAGGTAGGAGTATAGTAAATTCATCCCCTCCAAACCTTGCTACAATATCGATTGCCCGGACTGATTCCTTCAGGATGCCTGCAAGCTCTTTTATGACATAGTCGCCAGCCAGATGACCATGGGTATCATTAATCTGCTTAAAATTATCGATATCCAACATGATGCATGAGAGGACCTGATCGTATCTGGCCGCCCTGCCTACCTCTTCCTTCAGGCGTTCATGCAAAAAGCGTCTGTTGTAGGTGCCTGTCAGGTCATCCGTGATAGACAGAATGGCCAGACGGCTGTTAGCCTCTTCTGTCTTTTTTACCTGGGCGGTCAGTTCCATTGTCCTCTCCTCAACGGCCTTCTCCAGCCTGATGGTATACCCCCTCAGGTTCTCCTCAAGTTTCCTTCTGTAACCTATCTCCTCTTCGAGCCTCTTCGATTTTTCCCTCGCAAGTTCATAAAGCCTTGCATTCTCCAGCACGACTATATCCAGACTACCTTCAGGGGCCGGGATATTTGGTCTTATCTCCTCCCAGCAGTCTACCCGATCCTGATCAGGATGGAATTTTGTATCATGCAGGAAGAGGGTGCATCCATTCTGATGGAGGAAATCCAAAATAATTGCATTTATAGGGCAGGATATAAAGGGATTTTTTGTCTCAGAGTAGAGCTTTTCATATGCCTTGGCCCCCCTCAATCCGCGCCAGACCGAATGGATCACCTTTTCATTATTAACATCCTTTTCAAAGACAAGATCCTTTACAAAACCCCTCGTCATAAAGACAGAGACAACCTTTTGGATGGTCTCTTCTGCGGTATTCTCATGTGACAGGTCTATCCCCTCGGCCTCAAGATATCCCCTTATGTGCCTCCCGACATCAGCCAGCATCATCTCTGATGAGTATGCATCATACTTGGCAAGGACCATTCCAAAACTATATATAACCGCCTCATACAGGATCTCCAGGAAATTCCTCTCCTTCATTACTCCCCTTCCATAAGATCATGCATACTTAATCTCTTCCACCATATACCTGTTATTAGCGCTTCTTACCCTCCCGGCCTTCATCGTCGGGTCATGATCGAGGAAGATAATCCAGTCCTCATCCATGGCGCGCGCCAGTAACCACCTCTTGGTCTCAAGCGTAGTAAGGGGATATAGGTCGTAGGCCATTATGTATGGGAGGTGGAGGTGGGGTGCCATTGGTATCAGGTCGCCTATAAATAGACCCTTTTCACGGCCAGAGCCGATCAGGACAGACTGATGATGCAACGTATGACCCGGTGTCTTTATCAGACTTACCCCTTTTATTATCTCAACATCACCGTCTATCAGCTCAAGGCAGTTATTCTCTTCAAGGGGGAGAAAGTTCTCCTTTAAATATGTGGCCCTGGTCCGCTCATTTGGATTAAGGGCAACATCCCATTCCCCCTTCTGCGTGAAATATCTGGCATGGGGAAAGGTCGGCGCTACCCTACCCTTCTCGTCGTAAAATGTATTACCTCCGGCATGATCAAAATGGAGATGTGTGTTTATAACTATGTCTATATCGCCCGGCTTCAACCCATATCCTTTCAGGGAGTCAAGAAGTGACGACCTCCCCTCAATCCCATATATGTCGCAAAACTTTGGATCGTTCTTCCTCCCTACTCCGGTATCTATAAGTATCCTCTTCCCATTACCTTGTACAAGGAGGCAGTTAAGGCCCATTAATATCCTGTTCCTGTCATCCGGAGGATTGGTTTTTTCCCATAGGACCTTCGGAACAACACCAAACATTGCGCCACCGTCAAGGCGTTCATACCCGTCTGTTATTATGACTACTTCAAACTCGCCTATTCTCATATAAAAGACGGCTCCCTGTATTCCCCGAATATTTCTTTTAACGCATCAGATATCTCACCAAGGGTAGCATATCCTCTTACCGCATCTATTATCAAAGGCATGAGGTTTCCTTCTCCCCTGGCAGCCTCTTTAAGCTTATTTAACAGCATAGACACCCTGCTGTTGTCTCTCCTTTGTTTTAATGCCGTCAACCTCTTATGCTGTCTCAACTCGATGACGGGATCTATCCTCAATATATCTATGGGTTCTCCTGCTTCTTCCTGATACTCATTCATGCCAACAATGACCCTCTCTTTTTTATCAATCTCCCTTTGATATCTTAATGCGGCGTCCAGGATCTCCCTCTGCGGGAAACCCCTCTCAATGGCCTTAACCATCCCTCCCATCTCATCTATCTTCCGGAGATATTCATATACCCCCTCCTCCATCTTATCGGTAAGGGCCTCAAGGTCGTATGACCCGCCAAGGGGGTCGACTGTCTTTATGACACCGGATTCATGGGCAATGATCTTCTGGGTGCGGAGAGCGATCTTCACAGCGCCCTCTGTCGGGAGGGCCAGTGTCTCATCCATGGAGTTGGTATGAAGCGATTGCACACCGCCAATCACGGCAGCAAGGGCCTGAATGGTCGTCCTGATTACATTGTTATAGGGCTGCTGGGCTGTGAGCGAGCAGCCGGCTGTCTGTGCCTGGCAGCGACGCATCAGGGACCTTGGGTCCTTCGGGTCATATCTCCTCTTTATCTCCCTGGCCCAGATCCTTCTGGCCGCCCTGAGCTTTGCTATCTCCTCAAAGAAATCGTTGTGGATATTGAAAAAGAAGGAGAGGGCTGGGGCAAACTCATCTATCTTAAGCCCGGTTTCTGTGCAGGCCTCTACATAGGTAAGCCCATCGGAAATGGTAAAGGCGAGCTCCTGCAGCGCAGTTGAGCCTGCCTCCCTTATATGATACCCGCTGATACTTATTGGATGCCATTTCGGCAGATTCTCTGCCGAGTATTCTATGCTGTCTGTTATCAATCTCATTGAAGGGCCGGGCGGAAAGAGCCATTCCTTCTGTGCAATGTACTCTTTTAGTATATCGTTCTGGATTGTACCATCAAGGCTTTTAAGCGGAAAACCCTTCTTTTCCGCCGCTACTATATACATTGCAAAGATTATTGCCGCAGGGCCATTTATGGTCATAGAGGTCGAGACCTTATCCAACGGAATACCATCAAACAGGACCTCCATATCCTCCAGGGATGAGACAGCCACACCGCATTTCCCTACCTCTCCGGCCGACATCGGATGGTCTGAATCAAGTCCCATCAGGGTAGGCATATCAAAGGCTACTGAAAGGCCTGTCTGGCCACGTTCAAGCAGGTACTTAAACCTCTTATTCGTATCTTCGGCTGATCCAAACCCTGCAAACTGTCTCATGGTCCAGAGACGTCCCCTGTACATGGTAGGGTATATCCCCCTCGTAAATGGAAATTCGCCGGGAAAGCCAAGGTCAGACCGATAATCAAGATCTTCTATATCAATGGGTGTATAGAGCGCATCTATCTCCATATTGGAAAGGTTTGTAAAGCCCTTATTCAGGTTCGGGAGCTTCTCCGTGGCATTTTTCAGGGCCCTGTCCTCCCATGCCTTTATCGTTTTTTTTAGATCCTCAATACCGCTCATATTTCCAGTACATACCCTCAAACCAAATCTTGATAATCTTTATGAAAGTATATCATAGCCCCCGGATTCTAATCCATAAATCGTTCCATAAGGAAACTCGGAAGGGCCTATAATGACTTTTCTAACTCAAATAGTCGGTGGTAGGACTCAAGGATCTAGATATATGTGGAAAACATACAGACTTCATCCTCAGTCAGGAGGAGGATAGCTGCATTGTCAGCAAAAGTGATGGTTTGCGGAACAGGAATAACGGCAGGCAAAATAAATATAATAAAAAAAGGTGGCTAACGAAAGTAGCCACCTTTTAGTTAGGGTCTTTCAACCTCTCTCTCTTGGGTCTCAAGATTGAAAGAGAGTATCCTTCCATCTTTCCCTCCTGAACAGGAAGCAATTCCATAGACTTCTATCATCTTCCAATCGGTTAAATAATCAGACGCAACATCTAATCTGAAGATCCCCTTTTCCTCTTGATCAACATAAATGAACCCCAAATCCTCTTTCCTTCCTGTGGACGGATCTGTAACTCTTACACCATACCTACAATCATCGAAGAGTCCGCTTGCCGTTATGGCAACCTCTACCTTGTTATCAATGCCCTTTGTTATTGAAGCCCATCCCTGGGCTGACATAGACTGTTCATGTGATTCACCAGCATAAAATAGGGCATTTTCTTCCGGAAATACCAGAGGTGTTTTTACGGCAAAGGCATTGTTTGAAATGAGCAAGAGGAAAAGACCCATCATCAGGCTTACGAATATTTTTGATCTTTCCATTTAAGACCTCTTTTTTTGTTATTATCCTCACTTCCCTCTATAGGGTAGCATACCCTTTTATAATTTATATCGTCAATAACTCAAAGGTGTGAATTTAATCAGTTCTTAACTTTAATATCACCCTGAAGTAGTAAAGGGAGCGCTCCATTTGCTGGATTAGGCAAATAGCCCCTATAATCATAGACCAAATTATTACATCATCTTTTTAGACCGCCCCGCCTTGAAATCTTCATCGCCTCTCATAATGCTGTTTAAGAAATCTTTATCTTTGATAATTTCCTTTGTTGCTTCAAGTTCCTCTTTGGCTTTCAGATATGCAATAAAATCAGCGACTTCTTTTTTGCGTTTTTTCGAAAGTTTTTCAAAATCAGTAAAAATCTTCTCCTCTATCCTCCTCGTCCCCAAACACATCCTGACGGTTGTTCCCTCGTGTCAGTATATGATAGATATGCTCTTTGGGTGCTACTCTTGCCGTCCTCGGCATGTTTGGAATATATCCTCTCCTGACACTTTCGTCAATTAAAGAGAACCGTACCCTTTAGTCACCAAAGTTATGCCGGCAGCGCCAGCTTCCAGAAGCTAAAGACTGCCGTAAAGGAGATAATGAGTTTTGACTACATCCTCCCCACACACCAGGGGAGGGGCGCAGAGCATGTCTTAGACAAGCTCCTCATAAAAGAAGGCCAGATAGTCCCGGGTAATCTCCACTTCGACACAACTAAGGCACACATTGAGAATCAGGGGGGGGTCGCCGTAGACTGTACTATTCAGGAGGCCTACGATATCAAGAACCCATATCCCTTTAAGGGTAATCTCGATATTCAAAAGCTTGAGGATCTTATAAGCAAAGATCCGGCCAAGGTCGCCTATATCCTGATAACCGTAACATGCAATACCGGAGGAGGACACCCTGTCTCCATGGAGAATATAAGGGCTGTGTCAGGGATAGCAAAGAAGCATAATATCCTCCTGTTCTTTGATGCCGCCAGATATGCCGAGAATGCATACTTTATTAAGACCAGGGAGGAGGGATATAAAGACAAGGGTATAAGGTCGATCGTTATGGAGATGATGGGTTATGTGGATGGCTGCCTGATGAGCGGAAAGAAGGATGCCCTTGTGAATATAGGCGGTTTTCTGGCCTTCAAGGAAAGGGATCTATACCAGAGGTTATCACCGATATGTGTGCTGATGGAGGGATTTCCCACTTACGGCGGGATGAGCGGCAGGGCAATGGAAGCAATGGCCGTCGGG